>JAFGEM010000128.1 GCA_016931555.1 Candidatus Iainarchaeum sp.
AAAAAGGAGAGGCTTTTGAAAGCGCAAAGTCAGCGCACGAGCGCGTTCAGGTCCGTATTGAAAGCATTGACAAAATGGCGGAGAAAGTAAAGCAGGAGCTTGGAGAACTCGAACCAATCACGAAACGTGCAAGAAAGCCAAGAAAAAAAAATGATAAGAAGAAAAAGCGCTGAATTTTTTTTGTGGATTCGTGCGCTTTAGTATAGTACTTAAATGAAAAATGAGAAAATTTTTTGAATGGGAAAATTATTTGCAAGGTTTTTTTTATGGGGAAAAAAAAGTTGAAGGCCGGATTGTTTTCAATGACCTGTTGTGAAGGCTGTGTTTTTGCACTCTTCGAATTAAACCAGATGTTTCCAAAAATTTTGGATTTTGTTGAAATTGTTGAATCCAGAGTTTTGCGCGAGACAAATCCCGAGCAGGAATTGGACATTGCTTTTGTTGAAGGCGCTATTGTGAGCAGGGGTGAAATTGAAAAACTGGAAAAAATTCGTGAAAGAACCAAATTTCTTGTTGCACTCGGAGCCTGCGCAACAATAGCGGGGATTCCCGGGCAGAGAAATGCATTGCCCGAAAAAATTCAGGCTCAGCTGCAGTCCAAGGCAATAAAAAAGCCGCTTGATTCTGTTCACAAGCTTTCTGATTTTGTAAAGGTTGACTTTGAACTGCAGGGCTGTTCAATAAGCCATTCAGAATTTTTGCGTGTCCTGCTCCAATTTTACCATAAATTTATTCCGCGTTTGGAGGACATTCCAGTGTGCAAGGAGTGCAAGGAAAACCAAAACCAGTGCCTCTTGCTTAAAGGAATCCCCTGCCTTGGCCCCGTGACTTATGCGGGATGTGACGCTTTATGCCCCACCCAGAATGCGCAGTGCATTGGATGCAGGGGCTTTACAAAAGACGCGAATTTCGAGTCTCTCCGGGATTTGTTCAGGGAAATGAATGTTTCAGAGCAGGAAATAAAAAATTTGTTCACTTATTTTAATGCAGACCCGTTCAAAAAGGAGGCAAAAAACAATGCATAATTTCAAAGAATTTGCTCTTAACACAATTTCAAAAAAGGAGGTTTGGGCGCATGCATAAGGATGGGCATTTTTCAATTTGCGACATTACAAAAATAGAGGGCCATGCAAACCTTGATGTTCAATTGAAAAATGGTGTTGTAACAAAATGCGAGTTTCGTGTTGCAGAGAGCCACAGGTTTTTTGAGGACATGGCAATTGGAAAGAGCTTCAAAGAAATTCCGCTAATAGTGAGCAGGATATGCGGTTTGTGCTGTTACTCTCACTTGCATACTGCAATAGAGGCTGCTGAAAAGGCTTTGGGCGTAACTGTTTCAGAGCAGACAAAAGCACTGCGCAATGTAACCTCAAACATGGAGCACTTAAAGAGCCATGCATTGCATGTTTACATGCTTGCATTACCCGATTATTTGCACAGGGAAAGTGTTTTGAAATTCAATGAAAAAGAGCACCAATATCTTCATGATGCTTTGGACATTAAAAAGGCTGCAACTGATGTTCTCAATATCCTTGCCGCGCGCACCTATCACACTGTTAATCCGCGCGTGGGAGGATTTTCACTTCTCCCAAAGCAAAGCGATTTGGATGAAATTCCCCATATTCTCGGGCGCGTGAGAAAAACTGTTTTGCGCGGAATTGAATTGTTTGCAGGCTTTGAAGCGCCTTTCAAGCGCAAAGCCAATTATGCTGCCTTGTCAGGCAAGGGCTATGAGCTGCTGGAGGGCGTTATTAAAACTGCAAGCGGAAAAGAGATTCAGGAGGAAGATTTTTTAGAGCATTTTGAAGAAATTATTCTCCCGTATTCCACTGCAAAGGGCACAAAATTTATGGGGCAGGATTACAGGGTAGGCGCCCTTGCGCGCGTAAACCTCAATCAGGGCAAGCTTTGTGCTGGGGCAAAAAAAGCGATTAAAGATTTTAACCTCAAGTTTCCAAGCGATTCTCCCTTTCACAATAACATTGCACAGTTGCTTGAAATGCTCCATATAATTGACACTTCAATAGAAATTATTTGCCAATTCAAGATTCGCTCTGAGCCTTTGGAAGAAATAAAGCCAGTTGCAGGAAAAGGAATAGGAGTTACTGAAGCGCCGCGCGGCCTGTTATTCCACTCATACACTTTTGACGACAATGGCTTCATTAAAAGCGGGAATATTGTTGTTCCAACAAACCAGAACAATCCCGCAATAGAAGCTGATTTGCACGAGTTTATTCCAAATCTTGTTGGATTGCCGCATTCAAAAGCAGACATTGAAATTGAAAAGCTGATACGCGCGTACGATCCCTGCATTTCCTGCTCTACTCATTTTTTGAAAGTAAAGTGGCAACATCTTTAAGCGCTGTTTCAAATCGCATTTGGAACGGCACAGCAATAATACAAAAATTTTTTCCTTCAAGTTTTCCGAGCTTGTGGAGCAAGAGCAGTTCTGTTGCAAAATCAAAGTCGTGCAGAGAAATTTTTTTCCCGCTTTCAATTGCCTTCAAATCATTCAAAACCACTATTTCATCTATGCCTTTTGCGCAATCCAATACAACAAATTCTCTTGGAATGAACTCCAAATCAGTCAAAGAATTGGTTTCCCGAAATTGGACAAAAGGCAGTTTTTCTTTTAACGCACGTGAAATTTTTATTGCAATAAAATCCTCTGGAACAGCAGGATTCCCGCACACAAACACTGTTTTCATTCAAAACCACAAAAAAATATGAAATTGCAATTAATTACCAAATCGCAAATGCATTACAAATATTGTTTTTTAATTGTTTTTATAAAACAGCCTTTTCTTGGAAAGAAAAGCCTGGGGAAAAGAATAGTTTGCTGTTGCAAATTGCAGCCTTTTCTTGGAAAGAAAAGCCTGGGG
>JAFGEM010000010.1 GCA_016931555.1 Candidatus Iainarchaeum sp.
CCATGATTAGCAAAGCAATGAGTGCGAATATTGTCTGCTTTACTTTGTATGATTCTGCTTTTGAAAATCTGCGGGACATACTAATAAATACTTTATACATAACCTATTTAAAAACATAACTGCATAACTTCTAAAAGTTAAAAATTATGTGTTTTTGATGCGTTTTATGAAGAGGGCATAAATTAAATATTGGTTATAACATTATTATGTTATTCTGAAAAAAGAGTGGTTTAATTGAGAAAATTGTTGATTGTTTGCATTGACAGGGACAATGATTTGGGAAAGAAAACAAGGTTCCAGGGCCCTGTTACTGGAAGAGAAGGCAATCTGAAGGCAGCTTCTGCTCTCGCGCTTTCTGACCCAAGAGAAAGTGACGCAAACTGCATTTTTGCAGCAGTAAAAAAATTTGATGAATTGAAAAAAAAGTTTCCTGATTTGGAACTCGCAACAATAACAGGCACAGGAAAATCAGGGTTTGATTCTGACAGGGAAATAAACAGGCAGCTTGATGTTGTTCTTAACAAGTTTCCCGCAGAGGCGTTTGTTCTGATTACAGACGGGGCAGAAGACGACCAGGTAATACCAATACTGCAGAGCAGGGTCCCGATTTTTTCAAAGGAATTAGTTCTTGTAAAGCAGGCAAGGGAAATAGAGTCTGCATTCTTCACTGTAAAAGAGGCTTTGAAAGACCCTTACATTGCAAGAGTTGCTTTTGGATTGCCCGGAATTGTAGCTCTTTTTTACGGGCTCACACTCATCTACGGGGCACAGGAACAGTTTTTTCAGGGGCTCATGCTAATTATTGGGGCTTACTTGCTTCTCAAGGGGTTTGGAATAGAAGAATTCCTCACAGAAAACACTCGGCGCATTACTGCAAGCATTTCCGTACAGAGAACAAGCTTTCCGTTCTACATTGGCGCAATATTCATACTTGTGTTCGGGGGCATAAATGCCTACATTAATTTTGCTTCAACAATAATAACAGACCCAGTAATAGATGTTGTCGGGATTGCTTATTCCACATATTTTTTTGTTGTGCTTGCCGCAGTAGTCGGCGTGTTTGGAAGAATAACTGATGCAATCCACTTGAGAAAAGCCTATTTGATGCGCAGGTATATTCTGACGGGGGTTTCGGCAGTAGTAATATGGTTTATTCTGGATGCAGGGACTCTTGTGTTTTTGCGCATGGCTGGATTGGACTGGTTTTTGCTTAGCCTTGCAATAAGCTTTGGAATACTCCTTGTGTCTTACAGGGCCTTGCAGGTAATGGATGTCAAAGAAAAAGTGACACGGCTTCTTGTTGGATTGCCTGTTTACACTGTGGAAGGAAAGTGGCTTGGGAAAGTAGAGCGCATTAACAAGGCACGAAAGAGCATTGCTTTTGTAGAATATAAAACAAAGAATACACGGGAAGTTACAAAGGGCAAGTTCAAGCTGAGAGACGGCAGAATACTGCTCTCACAATAATTAGGATTTGCTTGCAACTGCTTTCTCTATTTTTTCAGGAATTTTTGGCAGGCTCTTGAAAACCTTGTTCAGGCTTTGCAAAAACTTGTTTTTTCTCACACCAGTCTCAAATGCATTGTGCAAAACTTCCTGCAAATTAGTAACTGGGATAATATTTATTTTTTTGAGCTCTGATTTTGGCAGTACAACATCCTGAAGATTTGCCTTTGGAACAATTACCTCTTTAAAGCCTGCCTGGATTGCAGCCTGTATTTTTCCTGTTACTCCGCCAACAGGGAGTACTTCGCCCCTTACACTTAAGCTCCCTGTCATTGCAAGAGACTGTTTTATTGGAATGCCCTCTAACGCGCTTATTACTGCTGTTGCAACGCTAATGCTTGCACTGTCTCCCTCTACTCCCTCATAAGTCTGGAGGAATTGTATGTGCAGATCATGCCTGCTTATGTCCTTGCCTGAGAGTTTTTTAATAATGGCTGAAACATTCTGCACTGCTTCCTTTGCAATTTCACCGAGCTTTCCAGTGGCAATAATCTTTCCCTCTGCCCTACTCGAGGCAGGTGCAATCTCTGCTTCTATTGGCAAAACCATTCCGGCTAAACTGTCAACCATTACAGCCAATCCGTTTACTCTGCCTATTGCAGATCCCTTGTTCAAATAAACCTCATAATCCTTTTTCAGCGTAATCATTTTGTCAACCATCTGCTGTTCCAATGTGCGCGCTGAAACCTTTGCCTGCATAACGTCTTCCTCATCAACAAGCTTTTTGCCTTTTTCCTTTGCAATGTCTCCCGCTGCCCTTACAAGGCCGCCAACATCCCTAAGTTTCAATGTAAGCTTGTTCTTGTGGTTTGCGCGTTTCCGTGATTCAAAAATAATTTGCTCTACTGCCTCGCGCGTAAAATGCGGAATTTTCCCGTCTTTCTTTACCTCCTGCGCAATTACCTGAACAATTAGATCCCTGTTTTCCTCTGTGTCAGGCATTTCAGTATTCATGTAAACTTCATAACCGTAACCCCTGATTCTCGAACGAAGCGCGGGATGCACTTTTTTCAAGTCTCCATAGTTTCCAGCAGCAACCAATACAAAGTCGCATGGAACTGGCTCTGTTCGAGTCATTGCACCGCTGCTCAATTCGCTTTGCCCTGTAATTGAATATTTTTTTTCCTGCATGGCTGTTAGGAGCTCCTGCTGTGCTTTTGGGCTTAAAGTTGCTATTTCGTCAACAAACAAAACACCGCCCGAAGCGCGGTGAATCATTCCGGGTTCCACACGCAGGTGTGCCGGCGTCCCCAAACCGCCGCTCTGCAACGGATCGTGCCTCACATCTCCAAGAAGAGACCCTGCTCTTGCGCCTGTTCCCTCAAAAAATGGCGCAATTCTTTTTCCATGATTATCTATCAACAGTTTGGGTGCCTTCTTGCTTTCGCGTGACCTCATTTGTGAGCCGAGTGCAAATCCAATTAGTATTACTCCGCCAAGCAATAGCAACGCAGCAAATATAATGTCAGAATACCATCCAAACCACCATAAAACCCATGCAAGCATAAACCAGCCCATTGGAAGCAAAAACCCCAATAGGCGCATGTTGTCGTCTTCTTTCTGAGAGTCAAGCCTTGCCTTTTGGACTATTTTCTTTCCCTCTCCTGCCTTTACTGAAACTACTTTAGGGTTGTTTGGGTCTGCGGCATTAGGATAAACAAGAACATCTTTTAACTGGCTCAGGGGGAGAATTTCCGCCATTGCCTGTGCAAGCATTGATTTTCCTGTTCCCGGAATGCCCACTAAAAGCACGTTTCTCTTTTGGGCGGCAGCTTTCTTTATTATTTCCACGCTCTTTTCCTGGCCAATAATCTGCCCAATCAAGCGCTTTGAAACAGGAATATCCGCAGTAGTCTTCCAGTCTTTTTTGAACTTATCCAACTCAAACCCTCTACTCAGATAATTGGATGAAAGCATATATAAATAATAATGGTAAGAAAAGTAAAAAGCCTGCAGAAAACTGTAGTACTGCTAATGAGAGAAAATTGGAAAGCTTGGAAGTAAACTATAAATACTGCAGCAGCCTATTTCTTTTATGGCTGCCCCTGCTCTCGTTAAAGAAAAATATTACACTGAGCCTCCTTTTGATTACAGGCCTTCTTTGGCGGAATACCTCACAAGATTCAAGGTCAGTGTTAATGGAATTGTTGCGGATATTCTGCATCTTGAAAAGAAAGGGAATCTTGAGATAAAAAATTATTTTGAAAAAGGCGTGGAGATAGCGCTTAGGAACAAAAAGGATTTGAATGATAATGAAATTTTTCTCTGGAATTATTTGGAAAAACAGAAGAAAAACGGAATTGTGAAAATTAATTTTGGGGATTTGAAAAAAATTGAGAGGGGCTATGAAAAACAGGTTATTGGAAACTCTACACACAAATTCGGAACAAAACTCGGATTTAACCCGGCAAACACTTTCGGCGGATTTGTAATATTCGGATTTTTGGTTTCAATTGCGCTTTCAATAGTAACGCAGTTTCTCAGCTTTCCGGCTTTGATAATTATGACAGTGGCAACATTGCCCATGGCAAGCGCAGGCTATCAAAACCCTTTAGCA
>JAFGEM010000011.1 GCA_016931555.1 Candidatus Iainarchaeum sp.
GAGTTAATGCTTTTTTCAGGAACAGCCAATCCAGATTTGGCACAGGGCATTGCAAAGTATCTTGCACGCGAACTTGGCAAGGTTGAGATTAAGAGATTCTCTGACGGGGAAACATATGTGCGTTTTTTTGATAACATTAGGGGCAAGGATGTTTTTTTGATTCAAAGCACGTGTGCCCCGGCTTCTGAAACTCTCATGGAGCTTTTGATTATGATTGATGCTGCAAAGCGTGCTTCTGCTGCGCGTGTTACAGCAGTTATCCCTTATTTTGGCTATGCGCGGCAGGACAGAAAGGCAGCGAGCAGGGAGCCGATTACTGCAAAGCTTGTTGCAAACATTATTTCAAAGGCAGGCGCCGACAGAGTAATAACACTTGACCTGCATTCGGGGCAATTGCAGGGTTTTTTTGACATTCCTCTTGACAATCTCACTGCTTCGATAAAACTCATGGAAGACGTCAAACACAAAAACTTGGACGACTGTGTTGTTGTAGCGCCCGACGCAGGAGCCGCAAAAAACACAACACGAATTGCAAAGCGCCTTGGCTGTGAACTTGCAATAGTGAACAAGGCGCGTGAAAAGCATAATGAGGCCCAGACTTTTGGAATAATCGGCAGTGTTGAGGGAAAGAATTGTGTAATGTTTGATGACATGATTGATACTGCGGGCACTATTTGCAGTGTTGCCTCTGCTTTGAAAGATGCCGGCGCAAAGGAAGTTTGTGTTTATTCTGCGCATGGCTTGTTTTCAGGGGATGCAATTGAAAAGATTTCAAGAGCGCCCATTGCAGAGGTTGTTGTTACTGACAGTATTCCCCAAAAAAAGCTTTTGGATAAGATGCGGGTTTTGAGTGTGGCGGATTTGATTGGAGAGGCAATAACAAGATGCCATGAAAACAGGAGCGTTAGCTCTTTGTTCGAATAGTGTTTTTGTTCCTATTCAAAATCATAGTATGTTAGTATGATTTTTGTTCCCTGTTTTGCAGTTGCCTTTGCAACTGTAACATGGCTGTCAAGGTTTTTTGGAATTATTTTTAATACCCCGAACAAGCCTGTTTTTGTGAGCTTAAAATTGCCGCAGGCGATTTTTATTTCATCTTCTTTGAATTGTTTTGTCAGGAATTTTGATCCTTCCAAATAGTTTCCCAAACCAGATTTTATTTTTCCGAACGCTGCCTCAATATTGACTTCCGGAACACTGTTTTCGCGCATTACTTTTTCAACGCACTCCAGAATGTTGTCGTCTTCATCAAATTCTATTGTTATTCTTGCTTTGCGCGCTTTTTTCTGCCAGTACATTGATTCTAATCTTGCGGGTGTGTTTTCGGGCATTTTGATCACTTTTTAATTCAGGCATTCAAGCATTTTTTCTTCAAAAATCTCTCCGTTTGCGCTCCAAATTACTTTGTCTCCTTCTATTCTAATGTCATTTGGAACATTGCCCTCAGAGCTTGGGAGTATGCGCGGCGACCCTGTTCCTTTTAGGCAGTTGTAATACAGGGCAGCTTTTTGCGTGTTTGGCGAATAATAAGTCCATACTATTCTGTTTCCCCTAATATCTATTCCGTTTTCCATTGTTTCAATGTATGCGCCATAATCTGTGCGCGCGAATTGGGTTAGGACTTTTACTCTGCCGGTTGGAATGTATGTTGCCATTATTGTTTCTGTTACGCTATTCGCGTTGCAGTTTTTGGAGTTCCATATGTCCTGGTATTTCCAGAAAACAAAATTTCCTTTTGAATAGAACGCTTCTCCACTGCACCCGAATATTGTTTTAACCTCGCTTGACTTTAGGCTTGGGTTTTTTGGGTTGCAGGGTTTTGCAATATAACTCACAAGTTCAATGCCTTTTCCGTCAAGAGTATTGTAATATATGGCGCTTGTTTTGTTTCCGTTTTTGTCAATTGTTGAGAGTGTCCAGAATAATTTGTTGTCATAATAAGCCATGCAGTTTAATTCGCTGCCAGCGTTTTTTTCTTGTGTTAGTTCCCGTGTCCTGCCGCCATCTAGGGAATTGCTGTATATTTTTTCAGAAACAATTTTTTCTGCGCTGTTTCTCTTCTCTAACTTGTAAACGAGTCTGTTTGTTTCCATTAGGATTTGGTAGAAGTCTTTGTTTCCTGCTGAGAGCTCTTGTATTGACTCGTTCTCCCTAGGATTAGGAATTGTATTTAAAAGTGTCATTGAGTTTGCATAAAAATTGTTGCTGTAATAATTCGTGTTTTCCTTGTCTTGGAAAACCCAAAAAACGCGTTTTTGTTCCGGAAAAATAGTGAAGTGAGATATCTCGCTTTGACTGTTGTTTACGTTTTGGGTTACTTTCTTTCCATTGCACTCATACCAATAAGGATAATCCCCGATAGAAACTTTTTCGCAAACAGCTGTTTCTTCTATGTTTTCTTTTGGGAATGGCGCCAAGGATTCACTCACACAGCCGCCGAGCATTAATAGCAAGGCAATGGCAAGAGCTATCGCAATTTTCAATTAAACCCCTTAACTAAATAATGCGCAACTTATATTAATAACTTTGTAAATATATTAAAGAGAACAAAACAGTATTCTTTGAGGAGTTTTTTTTATGGCAGATAATCATTCAGTTGGAATGTTTTTGATTGGCATAGCTTTTGGAATGTTTATTCATTATGTTACGCTGCCTTCACAGCTCGAGGCCTTAAACCAATATCTGCCTTTAGTGCCTGTTGTGCTGCTGATTGTTGCCGTAATAGTCTTCGTCAAAGGATGAATAACTAATTTCATTTTGTCACTATCCAGAGTGCCAGTAAGCCTTTTAAACCCCAAAACCCTAATTAATTTTGAGATGGTTTAATTATTATCAAAGGCATCAAAATGGTGAGAACAGGCTCACTCGGCTAAAGAGTATCGAAAAAGGTTCTCACCTTTCCATCTCTTTCAGCTTTTCTTTCATAAAGAAAAGCTGGCAAAAGAAAGTTTTTCGCTTCGCGAAAAAAACTAGTTCTTTTTTTCCTACTTCAAAAAATTTTGGCAAAAGAAAGGATTTTTGCTTTGCAAAAATCAAAACTATTCCTTTCCAAAAAAAATTATTGCTTTTTTCCCAACAAAAATTTGTATCAGCCTTTTCTTAAAAAGAAAAGCCTGGGGAAAAGAATGTTTTGCTTTGCAAAACAGACGAGTGGTTCGTTGCGCTCACATTATTTTTTTCCCAGTAAAAATTTGTATGCAAGGATTTTGTAGCAGATCATTGCAGCGAGAAAATCCGGAGCATGCAATCCATCAATAGGCATTAGTTCCACAATATCTGCACCCACAACATTTTTTCTCATAAACAATGTGCGCAGCAAATCAAGCAATTGTTCATATCCAATGCCGCCGGGAACAGGAGTCCCAGTAGAAGGCATAATTCCTGGATCCAGAGCGTCAAGGTCAATTGTAAGGTAAACGTTTTCACTGCACGCACCAACAATTTTTTTGGGATTAAAATCCGGCATAAAAAAAACATCATTCAATTTTTTTTCGCGAATGTATTTCATTTCCTTTACATCAAGCGCCCTTATTCCCGCCTGCACAGCCGAGAACCTCTTGCGTGCTTCCATCATTACGTCAGCATGGCTGGGCTTTGGCTCAACCCAGGGATTCCCCAAATCAGTGTGGGCATCCAATTGCAGCACTGTCAAATCCTTTCCAAATTGTTTTTGCAGGGCGGGAAATGCTCCAATGCTCACACTGTGGTCTCCACCCAGCATTAAAACAAACTTTTTGTCCGAAAGCAGTTTTCCAAAAGCACTTTCAATTTCCTTTAAAGCATTTTTAGCACTCTTGCCTTCCAATTCCAAATCCTGCGCAGTAAAGCACACAAATTTTTTGCACGGCTCAAAACCAAGTTCCAAATCAAACCATTCAATTTGCCGAGAAGCATCTATAATTGCACTCGGGCCTTTCGAGGCGCCTTTCATATAAGAGGCAGTGCCGTCAAAGGGAGCGGGCAGAATAACTGCGCGCGCTTTCTTGTAATCTGCTTCAGGCCAATCCAAAAACTTTGGCTCCCTCTGTTTAAACATATAGTTATGGTATTTGGAAAAAGAATATAAATCAAAGCTTA
>JAFGEM010000012.1 GCA_016931555.1 Candidatus Iainarchaeum sp.
AAAAAGGCAAAAGGGAAAAGGGCGAAAACGCGCTCGAAATTAACGCGAAGGCACAGGCCTTTGACTATAAGCAGGCTTCTCCCTGATTTGAAATCTGGGCAGAGCGTGCAGATAAATATTGATCCTGCAGTTCATTCTGGAATGCCCAGTTCAAGGTTTCAGGGTTTTACTGGAAGAGTAACTGGAAAGCAGGGCAAGGTTTATTCAATGCGTGTAATGAATGGGAATGCAGAGCTTGAATTGTTTGTGCATCCCGCGCATTTAAAGGTAATTGAAGAAAATTCTGGGAAAAAAGTTGAAAAGGTGGCTGCATAATGATTGGAGAAAAGCTTTTGGAGCAAAAGCCCCTTGCGTTGCGAGAGGTTAGGGAAATGCTTGAGGCGCGCAAAGCAGAGCGCGAATTGAGTTATGAACAGGACATTGCTTTAAAGCATGCAAAAAAATTTGTTAAGTTAAAGGAAGATAAGGAAAAAAAATTGTTTGAGGACCTTGAAAAGCTTGGTGTCTTGTCAGAGGAAGAAATTGTCAAAATAATCAACATACTGCCCGAAAGAAAAGAGATTATTCCATTGATTTCCCCAAAGTTGGAGAGCGAAGCCGACAAGATTTTTGAAGTAGTATCCAAGTACGTTAAAAAGAAATAATTATTCAAAAAAAATTGAGGTGTTGCTCTTGGCCGGGGAAGATTATGGAATTGTGCTTGATTTTTTGCCAAAGGGCAAGCCAAACACTTTTAAGCCTGAGCCAATTGCGCAGGTAATTGGAACTGATTCTTTCACTCTTCTTGAGATTGTCCCAAAACCAGGGGTTTCTCTGAAAGTCGGGGAAAAAATTTATGTTGGAAAGGAAGAGCGCGATAAAGTAGAGTACATTAAAAAAAGAATCCAGTTCAAAGAGCTCACAAACAACGCAATATCTGAATTGGACAAGACAATTGAAAAAATTATTTTGGATGGCCCAAAAAAATTTTTGGATTTTTTCAATACTGCTGGCTCGATTACAATCAAGCGGCACCAGTTGGAGCTTTTGCCTAACTTGGGGAAAAAGCACATGCAGGATATTCTCAAGGAGCGGGAGAAAAAGCCGTTTGAATCGTTTGAAGATATTGAGAATCGCGTGCACTTAATGCCCAACCCAGTGAAAACAATTGTAAAAAGAATTATGCTTGAGCTTGAGGCTGTTGATGAAAAGCACTATTTGTTCTGCAGGCCCCCTGCAAAGCAGGATGACAGGTTCAGGCACGGCTTCTACAAGCCAAAGCCTTAGGGACTCTTTCATAGCCTTCAAGCCAAATTTGGTTTTGGAACGCAAGCGAAAAGCTTTTTTAATACCTATTTCTAATATATACATAGTTTTAGTTTTCAAAAATAAATTATAGGAGGAAGAGATTAATGATTGAGCTTTTGATTGGAGGCGCAGTAGTAGTAATTCTCGTTGTAATAGCAATAATTCTCGTTTTAATGTACAATGGCTTGGTTGCACTGCTGAAGCGCGTTGAAAACGCTTGGGCACAGATTGATGTTCAGTTGAAAAGAAGAACGGATTTAATTCCAAATCTCATTGAAACAGTGAAAGGCTATGCGAGATTCGAGAAGAAAGTTCTAACTGAAGTAACCAAAGCAAGAACAGCGATTCTGCAGGCAAAGAACCCAAAGGAAAGCGCAAAGGCAGACAATATGCTTACCTCTGCATTGAAAACAGTATTTGCAGTAGCAGAAAACTATCCTACGCTCAAGGCAAATGAAAATTTTTTGAAGCTGCAGGAAGAGTTTTCTACAACAGAGAACAAGATTGCCTATGCAAGGCAGTTCTACAATGACACTGTAATGCAGTGGAACACGGCAATTATGCAGTTTCCTGGGAATATTGTGGCATCAATCTTTGGGTTGAATAAGCCGAAAGAATCCTACGAAATTGCAGAGGCAGAGAGAAAGAATGTTAAAGCAGACTTCTCTGACATGGCCTGAAAAAACTAGTGGTTTTTGATGAGCTTTTATGAGGAGATTGCCGCGAATAGGAGAATGACTTTTTTTCTCTTCCTCATATTCTTTATTTTCTTGTTTGTCTTAGGTTTTATTGTCTCTTTTATAATGGAGAGCTATATCTTTATTCCAATATTTGGTGTAATCGCAATAATCTATATTCTCATTTCTTATTACAACAGCGATAAAATTGTTACTGCAATCAGCGGTGCAAACCTGGCTTCTGAAGAAAAGTATAAGCTGTTGCACAATGTTGTAGAGGAAATGGCTATTGCTGCTGGCCTGCCAAAGCCAAGGGTTTATGTTATAGAGGATACTGCAATAAATGCCTTTGCAACAGGCAGAAACCCGGAAACCTCTGTAATCTGCGTTACAACAGGCTGCCTAACGAGATTAAACAGGGCTCAGTTGACTGGTGTTATTGCACATGAAATGTCCCACATTAGAAATCAGGATATCAAGGTAATGACAATGGCTGCAATTCTTGTTGGCCTGGCTGTTTTGCTCAGCGATTTTTTGCTGCGCATGTTTTTGTGGGGCGGTGTCTCAGGAAGGTCTGACAGCAAAGGCGGGGGAGTAACCGTAATTTTTATAGTAATTGGCCTGATTCTCGCTGTTTTAACTCCTATAATAGCACAGGTAATTAATCTTTCGATAAGCAGGAAGCGCGAGTATCTTGCTGATGCAAGCGCAGCCCAGATAACTAGATATCCCGAGGGCCTGGCTTCTGCGCTTGAAGCAATAGGCAATGACAAAGAGGTTTTAGAGGCAGCCAACAAGGCAACTGCGCACATGTACATTGCCAATCCCCTTAGGGGGCAGAAAATCCTGTTGAAGAGCCTGTTTTCAACGCATCCTCCTATTCAGGATAGGATTGCAAGGCTAAGGCAGATGTAAAATCAGCATTTGAATGATTCCATGTCATAGCTTTCTTGGTTTTCCCTTATCTTTGCTTTGTGTATGCTCAACTGGTTTTCGTTGTTTATCAGGAATTCTTCAATCCAAAACACTGGGCATTATCTTAATTTTTTCCCTTTCCCTGTTACAAAGCTTAGTGTTTTGCATATTATAAATTTTTCTGCTCTTTCTGATTTTATGGATTTGTCAAAAGAACTCAATAGTTTAATGGTAAAATACAGGTTCCGCCCAAACAAAAAAATGGGGCAAATTTTTATTGTTGACTCTGAAATAATTGGGAAACTGGTTGAGCTTGCAGAATTAAAGAAAACTGATGTTGTTCTTGAGATAGGCGCAGGCACTGGCTTTTTGACGCGCGCTCTCCAAAAAAAATGCAGTGTTGTTGCCTTTGAATTAGATGACACTTTGTTTGATTTGCTCGAGCACGAGCTTGAAAAGGAGAAAATTGAATTGCTGCACAAAGATTTTCTCGCGGCTGAACTGCCTGAATTTAACAAGGTTGTTTCACTGCCTCCCTATACTATTTCAACTGACATTCTCTACAGGCTTTTTGGAAAGAAATTTGAAATTGCTGTTTTCGTTTTCCAAACAGAGTTTGCAGAGCGCCTCGCAGCAGAACCGGGTTTTTTTGATTACAATGCCCTGAGCGTGTTAACCCATTATTTTTTTGACGTTAAAGTAGTAAAAAAAGTTTCCTCAAAAAGTTTTTTTCCTCGCCCAAATGCCCAGTCAGCCATTGTAAAGTTGGTTAGGAAAAACCGCAAAAAGCGCGTTCATGACACAAAATTGTTTATTTCCTTTATCAAATCGGTTTTCCGGTTTCAAAACAAGAATTTATGCAATGCATTGCGCAGCTCTTATGATTTCATTGAGACAAAAATTTCGCGTGAAGAATTTGAAGAGCGCCTGCAGAAACTTGATTTAAAAGATGTGAAAGTAAAGCTGATTTCATGCGACGAGTTCATAGCTGTTTTCACGGCATTGTTCGCCTGAATCATTTTATTTTTTCAATAACTGTTTTATGCAGCCTGATTCCCGTATCTTTATCCGCAAGTTTCAAAGCCAGGTCAAGTTTTTGCCTGTTTTCCGCGTGAATTTCAAATAACACCTCGCCTTTTTTCACTTTTTGCCCCTTGCTGGTTTTGAGTTCTACTCCAGCAAGCTTGGCTGCGG
>JAFGEM010000013.1 GCA_016931555.1 Candidatus Iainarchaeum sp.
GCCTGCAGGTAATTGTTTACCAATATGCCTCCTGTTTTGCCAACAGCCAAGCCTGTTTCTTTCGCCAGTTTGGTTCTTGGCCTGCTGCCTGTCGCAAACAAGACGAGGCTGACGCTAATCTCTTTGCCGTCCAATCCCACAATCTTTTTGTCTGCCAGATCTCTTATCTCGTTTATTTTTGTTGAAAGCATTAATTGTATGCCTTCTTTTTCCAAGTAGTTCTCAACTACTTTGCTCATGTCTTTGTCAAGGCTGCTTGGAAGAATCCTGTCAGCCAGTTCAACCAGATAAACTCTTTTATACCCTCTCTTCTTTAGTGCAATTGCCATCTCAACTCCTATTCCTCCGGCGCCAACCACCGCAGCACTGTCAAAGCACGAAATCGCTTTATCCAGCTTTTTTGCGGAGCTTATGTCAGTGCCCAAGCAATAAACATTTTTTCCACCTGCCCCTTTTATGGGCGGAACAAATGGTTCAGAGCCTACTGCCATTACAAGCTTGTCATAATGGTGTCTTTTCCCATTTGCCAAAACAAATTTTTTGCCTAAATCTATTTTTTCAACAGTTGTTTCAAACAAGACCTTTATCCCTTTCTTTTCAAAGTCCTGTTTCTTTGAATGGATAATTTCCTTAAAAGAGGGAATGTCTCTCCCCAGAACATAGGGCATTTCACAAGGCGGATAGCCAATCACGTTTCTTTTTGTAAAGACAGTGATTTCGGCCTTTTGATCTAATTGCCTTATCTTGTTTGCAGCGGTTACACCTGCTCCGCCGCCTCCAACAATGCAAACTTTCATGTCAATCGCTCCCCCTTTTTGATTCCTTTTAAAACATATAGCACAGCAGTTTTTTTGTCACTCGAATCAAATATGGTTTTGTCTTTTATTCCCAAGCAATAGCTGCCTTCGATTGAAAAGAATTTTTCAGCCTCTCCTTTGATTTTTCTTAAATTAGTGTGTTTTATTTTTCTAAAATATGAACTCTTTCTTTGTGCGTGTTCTTTGAAGTATGCGGATTCCGGATTCAAAATCAAGGCAAGGATTCGCCCATTGCTGTTTAATATTCTGGCAGCTTCAGCAACAGCTTTTTTGTAGTTTTGGATAAACTCTAAGCTTGTTACAAACAGAATGCAGTCAAAGGACTTGCTTGCAAACTGCATCTTTTCAGCATTTCCCCTAACTGCTTCAATTTTTTCACAAGCCTCTTTAAGCATTTCAGGGTTTTGCTCCAAGCCAGTAACCTCTGCTTTGCTCAACTGCTTTAGCCTGCTTTCAAGAAAAGCTGGGCCGCAGCCGGCACTCAAAATTTTTTCACATCCCTTTAATTCATTTGCCACAAGCAGCGCTTCCCTTTCCAGCACTTCTTTTCCGAACCGGGTTCTGTAAAAATCACTGTAACACTTCATTGTTTCGTCAGCTTCCTAACCGCTTTGATTTTTCTTTTAATGCTGCTTTCTTTGTCTCTTCTCTCGTCAATTCTAACAGATGTTACTGCTCTTTTCGCCCCTGCTTCAAATACTGCGTTGTGCGCTTTTTCAATTGCAGTGAAGGCAGTCTTCATGCTTGTTGCCTCAAAAATTGTTCCCATGCCTGTTAATTCTGCTTTAATGCCTAATCCTTCAAGTGCCCTAATCGCTGCCGCAACATGCTTGCTTACGCTCGGCGTTTTCGTTCCAAGCGGAATGACAGAGAATTCAACCACAATCATAGTAATTATCTCCTGATGAAGCATTTTTATGAAATAAGTAAGTTACCTTGCCTCTCAGAGGGCCTCCTTTGCAGTGTTTCCTGCAAATCCAGCGCTTTTGCGTCAGGCTTTTTTGCATCATAAACCGAAACAACGTTCAGGCCTTTAAATTCTCTTTTAATCAAACCAATTTCCTTTTTTGAAAGCGGTTTTACCGGGCAATGCCTTAGCGGGGTGTTTATCTGGATTTCATCGGGCTTTATTTCTTCTGCAAGCAATGCCATGTCTTTTGCATTGCCCTTGTTTTGTGCAATGAACATCACTTGCAATGCAAGCTTTCCATTAAACCCTGTTCTAAATTTTTTTATCCCCCCAAGCGTCTGCTCAAATGTAATGCCCTCTGCAGGCCTGTTTATTTTCTGGAACAAGCGAGAATTGCATGCATCAAGTTTCGCGCAAACAATGTCAAATGCCTGCAGGTCTTTTCTTACTTCCTTAATGGAAAGCAAAGAGCTGTTGGTCAAAATCGCGATTGGGTGGTCTGAATTATTTCTCGCTATCTCCTGGATTTCAGCCAGGTTTAGCGCAAGCGTTGGCTCTCCCATACCAGAAAATGTTATCGTGTCTGGTTTTGTTTTCTGCAGTGCCTGCTGCAACTCGCGTTCCACTTTTTTTCCATCAACAAACTTTTTTCTCTTGGCTATTTTGCTTTCTGCCCTGCCAACCTGGCAATAAATGCAGTCAAAAGAGCACGCTTTCTCGCAAATTGGGTCAATGCCAAGGCTTTTTCCCAAACGCCAGCTTGGAACAGGGCCATAAACTGTTTTCATTTTTTTGCCTCTTTTTTGATTCTGTTTGAGTTGCCCCAGATCGGGTCTTTTCCAAATTGTTTCAACCACCACTCCCCATAATCAGCAAACGCATCATGTTTTTCAATTGCTTCTTTTTCAAATGAAATTTCAAAATTTTCGCAGTAAGCTGCAATTGTTGCAAAGGCTTCATTGATTTCCTGCATTCGCTTCTTGCATTCCTCTGGCTTTTTTCTGCATTTGTCCGGGTGCCATTTTTTTGCCAAGGTTCTGTACTTTTCTTTAATCAATCCAACACTGGCTTTTTCCTGTAAGCCTAAAGCTTTTCTCGCCCACTTAATTTTTTCAAAAGAATGCCGTTCCTCCATCAAATCACCTAAAAACTGAATTCAACACCGGCACCACATTCCCTAAATTGACTTGGAAACATTTTTTTTATCTGTTGCTTGTGCTGCGTGCAGTGCGTTGCTGCAACCAAATCAATTCCGTGCAAGGCATCAAAATCACTGAAGCCGTGGAAGCCGCCGATAATTGCGTGCACTTTTCCAAACTCGCTTGCTTTCCGCAGTATCTGAGTCACGCCGGGATGAGAGCAGCCAACCAATACAACCAGCCCTTTTTTTGTTTTCACTGCAAGGCTTTGCTCATCTATTGAATTGCTCAGCC
>JAFGEM010000014.1 GCA_016931555.1 Candidatus Iainarchaeum sp.
AAAGGGCGTCGGGGCGTTTATAATGGAGCGGCTCTTAAACTCTTCTTTTGGCAAGGGCACTGCATTCAATGTAGATGAAAAAACAGTGCAAGTCCAATTGGAGGGAGATGAAAAGCAGATTAAAGAATTCATGAAAAACCTGGAAAAAGAGCTTACAGCACAATTTGGAAATCCAACAATTTTGTTTACAGAATTCAAAGAAAACCCCGCTTTAGAGATTCCCGAACTAATCCGCTCAAGCCAAGCATTAATGGTAGGGCAACTGCAAAAAGGAATAAGCGTACAATTAGACATTCTGCACACCCTGAAAGAACTGCCAAAAGAACTGGCGAAAATACTGAAACAATAACAACCCGCTCAAAACCCCCTGTGCTTTACGGGAAAAACGATATCTTTAAATGCGCCAAAGCAGTACTGATTACAATGCCAAGCAATAAAGAAACACCCGGAAACAAGCCAGTTCCAAAGGCAAAACAAACCCCCACAAAAAAACCTGCGATTTACAAAAGCATTAGGTTCAGGGTTGTTTTAGGCTGGATTTTGATTTCAACAGCACTTGCAATTTCAGTGTACGCAAACCTCAATTGCAATTGGTTTTGCGAGGGCGTTTGGGGGCAGGTTTTAAACCCGCTTTCAGTTCCCGGAGGCGGTCTGTACATTGCAGGAACAATAGTATTGCTAAGCACACTCCTCAAAAACGAAAATGCGCAAAAGGCGTAATAAATAGCAATAAACCCCTTTTTGTGCAAATAGGGGTTTTGCACAAAAACACGGTTCAGAAACCTAATTTTTAATCCCTTTTTGTGCAAAGTTCCGAAAAACGATAAGTATATAAATATCATGATACTATCATGATAGCGTTATGGGAGAACATGATTCTAACAGCGAAGTGTCAAGCGCATTCAAGGAAATAGAGACTCTGAGGAAGATTTCCCCGGAATATAACGATTTGACTGCAGATATACAGGAAATAATGGAACAAAGCAAAAATCCGCAGTTAGTAGCAGTATTATTGTTCAAATTGGCAAAAGAACGCGAAAAAACCAATGAAATGATGGCAAAAATCAATGAAAAGTTTGATTCCATAATGTTTAAGCTTAAAACAGCACACTTACAACAAGAGCCTAGTCTTGAAGCAGAGCAAATACAGGGGCAATCACTAACAGAACTAGATTCAGTCCCATTAAAGGCGCTGCCAGAACAAGACCAGCACATAGTACACCTGGCTTTTGAAAAAGGCCAGGTCTCCGCTGAAGACGTAAAAAGAGAGTTAGGATACAAGGGAAAAAACGCTGCATCGCAGCGCCTTAACAAGCTTTTTCGGGAGGGGCATTTGAAAAAAATTCAAGCAGGAAAAAAAGTTGTATATCTGGCAAGGAACCTATAAAACTTATTCTCACTCCCAACCCCACCTCCTTTGCCAACAGCCTTTTTCCTGTTCAAAATGCCCCCCTCCTTTGCCTTACAACTTTTTCGAAGCACTCGGCTTTCAGCCTCGCTTTCAAAAAGTTGACAAAAAACGCTTCGCAAAACTTTTTCTTAAAAAGAAAAACCTAATTCGTTGACAAAAAACACTGCGCTCACATTATCTTTAAATATTTGGGTCCTATTCTTATTTCATGCAAGAAGAACTGCCGTGGGAGACAATGCAAAATAGCATGTATTCATTTGCCCATGATTCTCTCAATCTCGTGCACTTTAGCCTTCAAAGTATAAGATTGGCTGAAATGATGTCCAAGAGCCCTGAACTCGATGCATTAATCCTCGAGGCTGGTCATGCGGGCAAAGCCATTGGAGAGATCCATAAAATCTTTGGCGCATTCAGACGCTCTGAGGACCCACCAACAAATTTGGCTACATGGATTGCAAACTACAGGCGCGCTTTAAAAAAACGTAATGCGCACCTTACAAAGGTTATTGGTAAAATCAAAGCCTTTCGCAGGAAAGCAAAGATGAATGCAGAGGTAATGACTAAGCTCGACAAGGGCATTGGATTCCTCACAGAATTTCAAAGGCAATATCCCGCAAAAGCGCTTGGGAGAAAAATAAGTGCAAAATTAGAGGCACGTAATTTATACAGAGACCTTAGAGACTATTTAAGCCAGAGCTTTGTTGATAGAGAAGGAAAACCAGTTAAGGTAATTTTCAAAGGCACAAATATTGGCGATGTTAGATTCGACCAAGCACTATTACGCCGCGGCCTCTTTAACCTAGTGACTGATGCCTTAAACCACAGCCCCGGCAGGCCAATATATGTTACACTAAAAGCCTCTAATGGAAGAGCCACAATTAATGTAACAAACCACGGGAAAAAATTAAAACCTTCAGAAATTGCAAAAATCGGGCGCGTGAGGTTTACAAGAGCCTGGCACGACCCAAGAAGAGGATATGGAAAAATTTCCACAAGGATTCTGACAGAAGCCCAGGGCGGAAGCTTTCACGCAGGAAACTCACGCATTGGACCAATGCTCTCCATAAGACTGCAAAGAGCAAAAAAGCAAAGAAGGCGCGTGCATTAAAAACCTTTAAATACATGAAACCCGTTTTCTTACATTATGCCGCGCAAATTGAAAAGCATTGAATTGAGCGAAAAGGCTTCTGTAATAGGAAGGAGCCTAAGCGATTTTGAAAAGTACGGCGCAAGAGGCACGGGATACTTGGGAAAAGTTCTGATGTCTGGCGGGGAACGCCCAGTGCTCGGGCGCAAAATCCTAATGGACTTGGCAAAATCGCACCTTGTTCTAATATGCGGCAAAAGGGGTGGGGGAAAGTGCGTTACTGGCGATACGCTTATAACACTCGAAGATGGCAGTGTAAAGCCAATAAAGGAATTGGAGCATGACAATAGGAAGATTCTTGCAATGAATGAGGAATTCAAAATTGCCCCAACACACAAAACAGAATTTTTCAAAAGAACTGTAAACAAAATTCTCGAAGTAAAATTGAGAAGCGGCAAAAAAATTAAGTTAACTCCAGAGCACCCATTACTCACTATACAGGGCTGGAGGCCAGCGCAGGAACTAAAAGCAGGGGGCAGGATTGCAACACCAAGAATACAACCTGCTTTTGGAAGCGAATTTTTAAGTGAAAGCGAGGTAAAGCTTCTGGCGTATCTGGTTGCGGAAGGGCATACAAAAGGCAGAGTTGTTTGGTTTACTAATCAGGATGCAAAGATAGTCACTGATTTTAGGCAGGCAGTCAGAGAATTTGACACAAATCTAGGCGTAAACAAATTTGGAGAATGCACTTACAGGATTGTAAACAAAAATCCAAAATTCGAGATAATTGAAAGTGTCAGGGAGAAGGGAAAATTTGCCAAGGGGATAAAATTTAAAGCGCAGAACACGCTCAGGCAAAGGCTCAAAGAGTTTGGGGTTTATGATTTAACGGGGCAGGATAAAAAAATTGCTGGAAAAATATTTAATTTGCCTGAACAAAAAATTGCTCTTTTCCTAAACCGACTTTTCAGCTGTGATGGAACAATTTACTTTGACACAAACACAAAATCCTGGCGAGTTGCTTATGCAAGCGTGTCCGAGGAGATTGCAAGGGCAGTGCAACACATGCTCTCCAAATTTGGGACACAATGCGTTTTACGGGAAAAGGAAAATGTGCTCAACGGAAAAAAATTCAAAAGCTTTGAATTAGAGCTCAAAGGAATTAATGTTGAAATTTTCCTGAAAAAAATTGGTTTTTTTGGGGAAAAAGAGAAGAAGCAAAAGCTTGCACTGGAAGATGCCGCTAACAAAAAAAGAAATCCCAATACAGATACTGTCCCAAAAGAAATATGGGAAACATACAGGCCTGAAAATTGGGCGGAAATTGGGAGAAAAACAGGGCTTGCGTTTCCAAAAAGCATGAGAGAAAGCATTCACTACTCCCCAAGCAGAGAGAAATTAATGCAGATTGCAATGCTTGACAATAATGAATTTATCCAAAAAATTGCCTCATCTGAAATATTTTGGGATGAAATAAAAGAAATCAAAGAATTAACAGGAGAATTTGAGGTTTATGATATTTGCGTTCCGGAAAACCACAATTTTGTTGCAAACGACATTATAATACACAACAGCTACACAATGGCAGTCCTCCTCGAAGAATTCGCGCGCCTGGACCCAGAAGTAAAAGCGCGGACAACTGTAATATGCATTGACACAGTGGGAATATTCTGGAGCCTGAAGCTCGCAAACAGGGAAAGCGTAAAAGCACTTGCAGAATGGGATTTAAAGCCAGAGGAAACAAAAGTGCGCGTGCTGGTTCCAAAAGGAAAACTCGATTTTTACAAGGAAAAGGGTTTGCCTGCAGACGGCAGCTTTACAATAAAAACATCTGAATTAGGGGCAGTAGAATGGATGGCTCTCTTCAAGCTCACATGGAAAGACCCGGAAGGCGTGCTAATAACAAGAGTAATTGAAACACTGCAGGAAAAAATGGGCACATACTTTGGAACACAGGAAATAATAACTGCAATAAATAA
>JAFGEM010000002.1 GCA_016931555.1 Candidatus Iainarchaeum sp.
ACAAAATTTTGGCAGGTGCGATAGCAGCCTACAGGCGCACGAAAGCCGGAAACTTAATCCCCTATCCTCATGTGCGTTCCACTCTAATAAAACTTAAAGAGCTTGGACTCAAGCTTGCAATTGTAAGTGACGCTCCGAGAATGCAGGCATGGCTGCGCCTTGCTGAAATGGGGTTATCGGATTTTTTTGACACTGTAGTAACGTTTGACGACACGGGTGAGAAGAAGCCCAGTGCAAAACCCTTTGAGGCAGTCATCCAAAAATTGGGCGTAAAGCCAAGCCAAATAATTTTTATCGGGGACGATTTGGAAAAAGATGTTGCTGGGGCGCAAAACACGGGAATGAAGTCAGCCCTTGCAAAGTACGGTGCTTCAAAATATACCCTGACAAACGACAAAATAAAGCCTGATTTTGAATTGGAATCATTGAGGGATTTGCTCGCAGTGCTAAAAAAATAGTCAATGCTTTTTCAGTTTAATTTCCGGGTCAATTGTCTTCAGCCAGTCAATAGTTAGTTCCGCGCATTTTTGCAGGGGATTTTGAATGTTTTCTGCTCTGCCATTGAATGCTGCAGCAGCATCATGCCCTCCGCCATTTCCGGGAAAAAATATTCCGAGCTTTTGCATTACATGCTCCGCCAAACTAATCCCAGTTTTTTGCAGTACATATTTTCCTGCTCTCCCGGAAATTCTTGCCTCTCCCTTTTCAATGTTTCCAACAAAAGCAATATCTGCGCCCATTCTTACAAGCGAAGCAGCAGCCTCTGCCTCAAAAGCCCCGACCTCAGACAGGGCAACAATAAATTCCCCTGCCTCGAATATTTGAATGCGCTCAGCTGCCTTTAAAAGTGCGATTCTCTTGCTTTTTTCGCGCTTGGGTTTGAATAGCAAAAAAAGCTCTGCGTATGTTTTTCCTGATTTTTCCATGCACTCTGCCATTATCTTGAAAGTGCTTTTGTCTGCAGTGAGAAAGTGCGCGGAATCCTCTATTATTCCGGCTGCGATGCACGAGGCAATTTCTCTGCTGATTTTAACCCTGTTTTTTTTAAGCAACTCAAAAACCATTTCGCTTGCGGCTATTCTCGAGTCGTCAATCAGCACATTGCTTTTTTTTGCAATCTGTTCTTTGCTTTTTGAATGGTGGTCTATCACAAAAATTTTTTCTTTGAATTGCTGAACCTGCCCTGCAAGCCCCGCCAGCATGTCCTTTGAATTAAAATCAATTATAAAAATAGTGTCAAATGTATCAATTTCCGGATTAATTTCGTAAGGGATTCTCATGTTTTCGGAGAATGTTTTAGCATTCAGAGAAATATGTTCGGGAACGCCTATTGTTACGCTGTTGTTTTTTTTGAGTGCAAAAAAAAGTGCAGCGCTTGCTGCCATTGCGTCAACATCAGCGCCGGCGTGCGCTAAAAGCAGGATATTGTTTTTTTTAAAAGAGGAAAGATTGGGAAGCACAAGCATCACTTCTCGCTTGGCTTCTCCTTTGCTGGTATTTGCGCGCTTTCAATCTCTGATTTCAGCTTGTTAAGCTTGTTTACCAGTGAATCTTCCTGCTTTTGCAGTGTTTTTATCCTTAGGTCCATTGTTTCTTTTTTTTCCTTGAGCTCTTTTTTTGTCGCAGCAACCTCTGACTGAATCAGAATGTTTCCGACTATTTTGAAAACTTTTTTTTCCTTGGTTTTCTCAAGTTCTTCCAAAGCATTGTTCAAAGCGCTGCTCTGAATCTGCAATTGCTGCTTTTGAGTAGAAATTCCAAGCAACTGCTGCCTGTTTCTCTCGAACTCTATTGCCTGTGTTTGTATGTCTTCCGCCATTTAATTTACCTCCAGCAAGTTTTTAGCCAAAATAATTGATTTCAAGCATGAATTTAAAGAAGCTTTAAGGGCTGTCTTGTCTCCTGCTTTAATATGAATCAAAATCAAGTTTTTTTCAAGCTTAATGTTTGTTTGCGCGCGGTTATTTTTCATCTCCGGGCGCCTAACAGAGTCAAAAACAATTTTTGCGTTTTCCCCTAAATCCAGTGAAAGCCTGCACTCCAAGTGCATTAATTCACCTTGCCATTACCTTCTTTGCGACTTTGGGCCTTGTCTTGTAAACAACTTTGTATGCGCAGACAGGGCACCTAATTGTGTCGTCGGGAAGTTTATTGAATTTTTCCCCGCATTTTCCGCATTTATACACAAGATCACTCCTTTTTTGTTTTTGAAGGATTTTTCGCTGTTTTCTTTTTTTTCTCTGTTTTCGAAACTGTTTTTGGGGCTTCTGGCTTTTTTTCTTTTTTCTCTTCTTTAGGCTCTTGCTCTTTGGAAGCAACCAAATCCCTGAGATTTGGAACAAAGCTTTTCTGTGTAACCATTTTTTTTACTATTGTGCCTGCCATTGTTTCAGGAACATAGGCTCCGCCGGCAAATTCGGCTCCGCATTTTTTGCAGTTAAAAACTCCTGCTGCTTCTCTCTTTATTCTTGTTGAATCACAGCAGGGGCAATGGTGTTCCCTGTACTGGTTGGATTCTATTTTCAAGAGTCTTTTTCTTATGCCTACTCCATACCGTGAACCGAATTTTCCAAGTTGTTTTACTTTCTTTGTCATGTCAACCACTACAATAGGTTTCTAATGGCTTTTCCGTGCCTAAAAGACAGGTCAATGCATTCGTCAATTTCTTTAGGGGAAAAGCTTCCTGAGCCTCCTTTTTGGAATGCCGTGAGATAGTTATCCTCTGTTGTTGCAACACTGAATCGGGCATCCATTCCCTGAGCCTCAACAAATGTGGGGTCTGAAACAAGTTTTCCCCCAATTTTATAGGTGGTGCACAGCAGGGGCTTTCTTGCCAAATGCAGTTTGCCTGTGTATTCCCCTTTTACTATTTTATCATCCTCTATTTTCGGGACTTTGGCTTCGAGCAGAGCGCTCAATGCTGCAATGGAACTCGCATCAAAAAGGTTTCCATCGTCGTTTATTGTGTATATGTCTACAAAGGCAATCCAAACCTTTTCATTTTCAGTTATGCAGAGCTTTTTGAAGTCAATGCATTTGCTCTCTCTAATGCCCCTGTCAACTACTCTTGCCAATTCCGTTTCCCCTATTTTTGGGGGCCCAGCCTCAAAGAAAGGGCTTGCTATTGGGAGAAACTCTGCCCCAATGCTTATTGTTCCCTCATCTGGATTGTCGGGATACGGCGTTCCTACAATCAATTTGACTCCTGCAACCACATCTGTTTTTCCGAGTTTAACTCTTGCAGAGCCTTCTGCATTTTCGCTGATGTTTTTAATAATCTCTATTTTTCTGTATTCATCAAGCTTTCTTGAATCAAACCTGTTTCCCTGTGTTATCATTTCTCTTATTCTGTCTGTCCTTAACTCTAATGATGCGTCACTTTGCATTTTCCTTCACCTTTTCTTCTTTTTCAGCTTCCAAATAGGCTTTTCTCAAAGCCGTTTTTTGGAGCTCGTAAACTTTTTTGCATCCCTCGATTCCCATTTTCAGGGCTTTTTTCCATTCATCCAGCTTCAAAAGCCCGTCCATTTGCAATAAAACAATTTCCTCAGTTCTGGGCAGAATTGCTATTGGAATGTCGACTGCGTCTGGAGCGTCTTCCTCTGTTTTGTTCAAATCCAAAACAACTTCGCCCGCTATTTTTCCAACGCCTACTGCTGCAACAATGTCTTTCATTGGGATTCCTGCGTCTGCAAGCGCTACACTCGCAGCAGCAAGCCCGGCAACTCTTGTGCCTGCATTGCTGTCAAGTATTTCCACAAATACATCAATTGTAGTGTTCGGATATTTTTCCAGAAATATTGCTTTTTCAAGGGCTTCTCCCGAAACCTTGCTTATTTCCATTTCCCTTCTCCCGGGTTTTGGGCTTTTTCTGTCGGGAACTGAAAATGTTGCCATTCTATAATGATAATTCACTAGTGCCCTGTAGGGGTTTTGGATGTGCTTTGGCAGTGCTTCTCTTGGGCCGTACACGGCAGCCATTATTTTGTTCTGCCCCCATTCCAGGTAACAGCTTCCGTCTGCCCTGTCTATTACGCCAACATCAATTTTTATTGGCCTTAACTCATCTATTTTTCTTCCGTCCACTCTTTTCCCGTTTTTTACATACTCGATTTCTTTTTCCTTCACATTCATCCCTCTTATTTTTTGTTTTCCTTCAAAAATGCTTCCATCTTGTTTGTCAAATCGCTTAAATGCGCTTCTTTCTCAATTTTTCTTATTGCAGCAACCACGAGCTTTATGTCCCCGCCCTTTGCCCAGATCCATCCATTGCGCCCAATCATTAGATTTGCGCCAGTGCCTTTCTTCAGGACCTCGAGCATGGATGCGTTTTTTCCAATCATTCTCGGGACTTTTACAGGGCTCGTGCGGATTATTTCCCCGCCGAATAGCACATGAACATGCCCGACTTCTGCTTCATTAATCTCGTTTACGCTCATTATTTTTCCCGAGACTATTGCGCCCTTTTGCAGCCTTTCCCTAATAAATTCTTTTGAAACAAATGAGGAGTAAAAAGAATTAATTGCAATTATGTATCCCCCGAATGTTTCCTGTGTAACTATCCCTACAATTACATCCTGGATTTGCGGCATGTATTTTCCATGCAACGGAACCACAGAAGCTATTGGCGAATCAGTGTTTGCCAATCCAAGCGAATCCGAATAAATTTTTCCGTCTTCAACAAAGACATGGGAACCAATTTTTTTTCTTTCCTCTGAAATAAGGTCCCCGGGAATAACAACTTTTTTGCTCATTTCTTCTCCTCCAAAAATTTTGTTTCAACGTTTCCATGCGTCAAGTGATTTAATTCGTTCAAAAATTCTGCGCGCATTCCCGCGGGCAGTTCAATCAAGCCCACGAGGCTTCCGTTGCTCTGCCACTCTTCCTTTTGGACATTGTAGCGGTGCAAAAGCGAACTTGCCTTTCCGCTGTATTCCGCGGGGATTTTGACTGCGATCTTTAATTTCTCAAAGCTTATGGGTATGAGCTTTTTGAGCTCCTTCAAAATTTCTCCCAATTGCTCTTCAGGCTGTTTAAACTCATCAATGTGTATTTTTGCCTCTTCAAGTGCAATCTCAATTCTCTGCGGGGGGTGCGGCGAATTTGTCTGTGGGTTCATTGCATTTCTTGCAATCAACTCAACTATCTCGCGCTTTTTCTGTTCGCGCAGGTCTTTCCTCTGTTCTGTTGTCAGCTGAACCTGCCCTGACTTGATTATTTTTCCAGCTATTTTTTCGAGCTCTGTTGTGCCAAACGCCCTGTTCAGGGCTTCCGGGCTTTGCACTGTTCCCTTGTTTGAGTCTTTGTAAACACTGTCCGAAGCCAGCAATTCGTTGAAATCCACTTTTTCACCTTTCTTTAAAAGCAATGCTAATTTTGGGTCAACCAAAATTTCAAATTTTTCTCCGCTCAATTCAAGTCGCGCTATGACAGCTTGCTCAAGCTTTACCATGAAAATACAATACTCCTAAAAAAATCAAGATTTCCCCAAAGCAGATTCGAGTTTTTCTTTTGGAAGCCTTTCGAATACTTCAGAGATAATTGCAACATCCAGCCTGTTCAAATCAACTTTTTGCTTTTCCGCGGCCAGGCCTTTTTCAATTCCCTTTAACAAAACTCCCAGTGCCTTGTCTTTGCTCATTTTTTCCTCGAACTTTTTTTCAAAATACTCCATGCATTCTTTTTTGCCTTTTCCAATTGCAATTGCCTTGTATTCTGCTAAAGCTCCACTGGGTTCTGTTTCAAACAGTCTTGCACCGGAATCATCTTTTCCGCCAATGATAAATGAAACTCCGAAGGGCCGCATTCCCGCGTATTGTGTAAACAATTGCTTTGTTGCGCTAACCTGCTTTGCAAGCGTTTCAACAGAAATTTTTTCATCATAATACATTACGTTTTCCTGCGCGTCTTTTCTCGCCAGTTGAACCAAGCGCCGCGCGTCTCCGACTAATCCAGAGCTTATGACTCCAATGTGATTGTCAACCTTGAAAATCTTTTCAATTGATTCAGGCAGTATTAGCCTGCTCGTAACTTTTTTGTCTGCCCCAAGCAGTACTCCGTTGTCAAAAACGAGTGCTGCCCCAAGCGTCCCCTGTTCAACTATTTTGGAGGCATATTCTACCTGATACAGCCTTCCATCTGGGCTGAACATTGTTGCAACACGATCATAAGCACTGCTCCTTTTAGAAACAGGATACAAAAAAACACCCCTCTGTCGTTTTCCTCTTTTTC
>JAFGEM010000015.1 GCA_016931555.1 Candidatus Iainarchaeum sp.
GTGGTCTAGTGGTTATGACGCCACCCTTACAATTTTTTATTAGGAGAGGTGGAGGCCGTGAGTTCAATTCTCACCGGGCCCACAATCCATTTTCTTTTTACGAAAAAGAAAAGTTCTGGAGTTTACCCCAAAAGAAAAAAAAGGCTTGTTCACTTCTCACACACCATGATTCAAAAAAATTATATACCCAAAACAACCTATTATTACTATGCAAAACACTGCACAAGCCGGCTTAGAATACTTAATGACATATGGATGGACACTCATAATACTAGTCACTGTTGCCAGCGCCCTATTCTTTGTACTCGCACCACCAACAGAAACTTTTACTTGCAGGAGTTCAGATCCTACAAAAATTGTTTTGGAGAGTTATAACGTGCCCTACTCTGGGCAATACATGACACAATGGTGTAATCCTGCCACTGTTCCTGACAAGTGCGCATACTGGGGTTATACCTCGGAAGGCGACCTACCAGGAGAATTCGTATTGCAAAATGCGACAGGCGGCCCTATCAATATAACTTATGCCTATGGTCTTTATAGCAACACATATTTTCCAAAAAAAGGGGGCGGAACCTGCCGCGCGATATGGATGTTTTTTCCGCTAATGATAGGAGGAAGGTCGTATGGCACTCTCCCAAGTAATCCCTTGGCTATCCCTGCAGGAGGAAAAATACATGTGGATAGTTTTCGGATAAATCAAACTTCAATGACATACCCCTCATGCCCTTTATCTTCAATAGAATTCCCGCCAAAGTGGAGTTTTGAACTCAAATACACAGACCAATTTGGGTATACGCAGGATGTAAACATAGTCTGCAATGGATATCCCGCAAAAACATAGCAACGCCTTTTTACTTTGGGGCGAATATTAATATAGTTTGATTTCGTATTATTCTTGTTTTTAGTTAAAAAAAAACAAGTGTGTTTTATGATCGGGCGAGCGCAGTCATTGCCGGAATATATGATGACTTATGGTTTAGCCATAATTCTGACAATGGTTATTATTGCTGCTGTATTGTATGTGCTGACTCCGCAGCCGAGAGACGATTTTTACTGTTATTCAAACAATCCAGAGCTTTTTTTGCTCGGGGAATATGATTTGCCTTACTCTTTGAATTATGTGGTTGAAAATTGCAGGCAGGAAAACAGTTTGGACTGTGAAGCATGGGGCATAACAAGTTCTGGAGACCCGGCGGGAAAAATGGTTTTAAGCAACAACAGCAATAAACCTATTGAGATAATTGATGTAAAGCAATTTTATGATGGTTATTCCCCAAAAAAATTGTTCCCCTGTTTTTACAGGAAAACATTTAACCCCAAATATGTGAATTCGCAGGATTCTTTTTATATTAACGAAAACTTTCCTTTGACTGTGCCTGAGAACGGAGAATTGCAGCTAAGCGAAATTTATCTGCTTTTGGAAACTACTCAGGAAAAATGCAAAGTCAGTGATTTTGCTTTTCCAACAGAACAGTCAATAGTATTGGTTGTAAGGGAACAAGATCAGGCTATGCATAATGTCAGTATTATCTGCAAAAACTTTCCCGGCAAAGAGCCATAAAAATCAGGGCAAAAAGCAAGCCTTAAATAGTATCACATCTTTTTATTATTAGTTATAATAATAGGTGACTTAATGCGCAGAGCTCAATCTACCCTAGAATACCTACTGACTTACGGCTGGGTGTTGGTGCTGATCATTACAATTGCAGCAATTGCTTTTTTTGTTTTGAATGCGCCGCCCGAAGACAATTTTTTGTGCCATAGCACTGACGAATCAAAAATTGCAGTTGAAACATATTCAATTCCTTACTCAAAAACCTATGTTGGTTTTATGTGCGCGCGGCAAACCTGCGAGCTGTGGGGGATGAATGTTGTTGGAGACCCCCCCGGAAAAATGGTTTTGAGGAACACTAGCAACGAGGAACTGCGCATAGTAAGAGTAGAGCGGTTGTTTGAAAGGCAGGAAGAGGGAGCAGAATGCTATTATGTCAAGGGTTTTGTACCGAGTTTTTTGAACAACAGGTCATTTGATTCAATAGCTAGTTCAGACCCGTTAATTGTGGAAGCCGGAAAAAACATTAACATTGATACTCTCTGGCTCGGAATTTTTGCAAAAGACATTGAAGGAAAAAACTGCAGAGTAGGAGACTACAATTTTTCTTCCACACACGCTTTTGGATTGGTTTACGCTGATGCCTTGGGACAGGAAAATACAGTGGAGATTGTGTGTGAAAATTATCCTATAAAAAAGAGGGCGGTTCAATGAAGGCGCAGGGTTCTTTGGAGTATTTGCTTGTTATCAGCGGGGCAATGCTGGTTTCAATGATTGTCATAACAATAGTAGTTGCAAGCACTGAGAGCGGCGGAGGTTTTCTTGGGCAGGCAATGCTTGACGCTTTATGCTCTCGTTTTGACAAAACAATGTGCGGCAACAGGGATCCTGACGGTGCAGGGGCATGCGAACCAAATGACTGCTTTTGGTTTGAGGAATCAAGAACCTGTTTTGGCGTTGAAGCAAGTGAAAGAAAACAGGTTTGCCTCGGGGGAATCTCGGATATAGAGGTAATTGTGCCCGTGTATTCCTGCACTGTTTTAGAGCAGGATAATGTAACGTACAAGCTAATGGATGACATTACTATTGGGGGAACTTGTTTGACTTTTGCTGCGGGAACATCAAACGCAAAATTAGATTGCCAGGGCCACACCATACATGGAGACCCGGGAATAATTGTTTTGGGTTCAAACAACACAATCCAAAACTGCACAGTAATTGGTTTGGGGGGGCGCGCAATAACAGTAACAGGCGCCGGAACAACCATAACAAACTGTGATTTGGATGCTCCGAATGAAACTGAAGCAATTTTTGTTGAAAGCGCAGGCAACACACTGAATAACGTGCGTGTCTGCGGGCAGTCGGGAATAATAAAAATAATTGATTCAGACCCCCAGTATTCCAGCCAGCCAAACACATGCAGCATATGCAGGCACAGCAGCCATTCTGCCCCGGGGACAAGCAGGGTTTGCACTCGCGGGGACGAACAGCCCTGCCCAATAGACTGCGGTTAGGAGCGTGGTTTGTTGGGAAAAAAAATTTGTATTGTTTTTTTCCTTATTCTTGCAAACGGCCTTGTTTTTGCAGTTGAAAACCCGAAAACTCTCCAAAGCGTGACTGCAGAGGTTTTTGTGAGTGCAAAGGGAAGCATTTCAGGAGACATTGGAAGCGTACCAGTAACAATAAAGGCACTGAGTTTTTCGGAAACAGACTCGCAGAAAATCATTCAGCTTAAACAGTATTTGCAGATCAATGAAAAAACAGTTCCGCCGAAAATAGAGAGTGATGAATGGGGAAACAGGTATGCTGTTTTTTCCTTTAGCGAGACAGGGGAATTCGAATATTTTATTGAAGCAACAATAGAAACTGATTATTCCGGAAAAGAATTCGAGGAATATGATTTGAGCACGCCAATAACAGAGTTTGAAGAATTCAATGTTGCAACAGAAGAGGTAGAATCAGACCATGAAAGCATTAAAACGCTTGCATTCAACGAGTTTGATTCAAACAGCCTGCTTGAAACAGCCAGCGCAGTAACAGACTGGGTTTTTAATTACCTTGAATATGACTCTAGTTTTTTGGGGGGCGAAAAATCAGCTGTAAAAACATTTGAGGAAAGGAAGGGCGTGTGCGGTGACTTTGCAAATCTCGCAGGCGCAATTCTCAGGGCAAAAAAAATTCCAGTGAGATTCGCAGCGGGAATTGTTTCCTCGGGGCAGGACTGGAATAATCACGCATGGCTGCAAACATACAATCCAAATTACGGTTGGATTGATTTGGATCCAACATATGCGGAAGCTGGCTTGGTTGACGGAACACACATTGTTTTGGGGTATTTTCCAGACCAGAGCAATGTGAGGGATACTGTGACAGCCTCTATGGACACAAACATTTTTTTAGGGCAAAAGTACACGCGCGTGAATGTAATTGAAACAAAAGAGTTTTCCGGAATAGTGGAAATAACAACAAATCCCTTGGAAGTTGAGACCTTGCAGTGGTTTGACCTGAATTTTGCAGTAAAAAACTTGTCAAACAATTATGCTTTCACTCCAATTACAGTTAATCTGCCCGAAGGCTTTGTCATTGAAGAAAAAACCAAAGTAATATTGCTTGAGCCGAATCAAGAGAAAACAATTAGCACGAAAGTTTATCCAAACATTGCACTCGAGGAAAACCAAATTCTGACTGGAAAATATTATATAGAGGCATTTGCCCCAAAAAAAGAGGAAACAATAAAAATAGTTAAATCCGCTGAAAACAGCATACCCGCAAAACTAGAGCTAATAGAAATAACGCCGCTAGTGCAGGGAAGAATGCTTACAATAAGCGTTGCAATAGCCAACCTTGGAACAGAATCCGGAGAAGTTGAAATAACAATAAAAAGCCCGAGCTATGAATTCACAAAAAAAGACTCTGTCGGAGGCCTGGAACAGAAGCGATTTACTGCCACAATACCCGACCACAAAAAAGAAACCTTCCAAATAATAGTAAAAGGCACTGGAATGGACTTCCAAAAGGAAATAGTGCTAAAACAGGAAACCCAAAAAACAACCTCGGAAATCAATTTGGAGAGGGACTTTCCAATAGTAGTTGCAATAATAATCAGTGTAATTGGCTGCCTAATAGTTTTAAAATCATTGTTGAAGCAATAAAATCTATATACGCAAGCGCGGATGTAGTCTAGTCGGTTAGGACTCAACCTTGCCATGGCCTTTCTTTAGAAAAGAAAGCCCAGGGAAAGAAATCGTTTCCTCCGAAAACGAGGCAAATAGTTCGCTTCGCTCACATTCTGCATTATAAAAAAATGGCTGCAACGAGGTTGTGACCCGGGTTCGAATCCCGGCATCCGCATCAACTATTGCAACAGCAATAGTTGCCCGAGTCAATAATTTCCCAAGGCTTTTTCAA
>JAFGEM010000016.1 GCA_016931555.1 Candidatus Iainarchaeum sp.
AATGGAATTAATTGATTTGGAAAATTTTATTGACGGGAATTATGCAGCACAGCAGAACGCAGCAATTGACTTGAATCTAGCGCGTCTTTTGGATGGAAACACTGAAATTGTTTTCTCAAATGGGTTGAGGTATGATTACAATTATGGAGCGCAGAACAGCGTGTTTTTACATGTTCCCGGAGACGACACTGGAGTGTTGGCATATGATATTAATGTGAGTGTGAATGATTCAAGCGTATGGAAAAGCGCTTGGAACTGGGATGCAGGGGGGGATATTACTGTTAATTTGAAATTTTCTGACGAGAATGCAGGCAATGCTGTTGCGCAGTCGGGAAAACTGGATTCAGGTGTTGCAAATATTTATCGCTGGGATTATTCGGAAACACAGGGAGACAGCTTATACATAATTGTTGGTGCTCTCCAAGGGAGCGGCAAAATTGCACGCATAACAGAGGCAATTGCAGACGCAGATTCTGCTGCGCTCGTTGGAATAAAGGCAACAATTGCTTCTCCTGCAAATGAGATTTCATGGTATTATGATGCTGACTTGAATTATTCGCAGGGAGATGTTAATTTGAACAGGAAATTAGAATTGGGGCGGGCATGATTAGGTTTATTAACTAAAAAATGTTATTATAATTGGGAAAAAGGTGTTGTAGTGGCATTGTTTCATAAGAAAAAAAGCACGGAAAAGCGGGCTGAGGCTGAAGCAAAGAGAGTCCTGAAACTGCGGGAGCGCAGGGAAAAGAGAAAAGAAGATAGGGGAAAACCCATGGAAAAGCCGCGCAAGGAAGAAAAAGAATTGAAAATGCAAGAAGTAGAAAAACCAAGCAGGGAAAAAAAGGAATTGAAGAGGCAGGAGGCAGTGCCTATGCGCAGGAACTTTGATTTGGCTACTCCAATAGATGACATGATTGGATTACTGCTTGAGAAAAAGAAAAACGTTTCTTTCAATGATTTCAAGAAAAAAACTGGCTTGGATATTACAAGTATTGAAAAAATTGGCCTGGTTTTGGAAAAAGCAGGGATTGCTGATGTTCATTACCCTACAATGGTTACAAGCAACCCAAACATTGGATTAATAAAGCATCTCACGGAAAAGCCAATTGCAAAGCCCGCGGGAGAGAAAATCAGGGATTATGATTTTATTGTAGACAATGTCCCAGTGAAAGTATGCATATATGAATCGCCCAAAGAGCAAAGGCCTGTTTACCATATCAAAAAGCCAGTGACAAGCGCATACACGCAAGTGTTTTTGGATTCCCTGAAGGAAGACATCAGCGAAAAAATTCCAATTGAAGTTTCCGACATTATTGACAAGAAAAAAGCATTGAAACTAAAGGAAAGATTTTTCACAATTGCAAGGCAGGAGCTTGAAAAATACTTGAAAACAATTCCTCCCCATACACTGGATGTTTTGGCAGGATTAATGCTGCAATCATTGTATGGCTTGGGAGACATTGAACTAATAATGGGTGACAGCAATCTCGAGGAAATTGCAGTAAACAACAGTTACACTCCAGTTACAATTTACCACAAGGAATTGGGCTGGCTTAAAACAAATGTGACGCTTCCAACAGAAGACAGTATTTCAACATACTCCTCGCAAATCGGGCGCAAGGTAGGGCGCGAGATTACAACATTAACCCCAATTCTAGATGCACACTTGATTTCCGGAGACAGGGTAAATGCAACACTAGCCCCAATTTCCTCTATGGGAAACACAATTACAATTAGAAGATTTGCCCGCAAGCCCTGGACAATAATTGATTTCATTGGAAAAGGGCATACAATGAATATTGAAATGGCTTCTCTCCTGTGGATGGCAATGCAGTATGAAATGAACATTATAATTGCAGGCGGCACTGCAAGCGGAAAAACCTCTACATTGAATGCGCTTTCCGCGTTTATTCCCGCTTACCACAGAGTTGTTTCAATAGAAGATGTGCGGGAAATAATGCTGCCAAAATACATGCAGTGGAACTGGGTTCCCTTGACAACACGCAACCCCAATCCTGAGGGGCTTGGAGAGGTTTCAATGCTAGAGCTAATGCAAAGCTCTCTCAGAATGCGGCCCGACAGAATAATTGTCGGTGAAATGAGAAAAAAGAAAGAGGCCGAGGTTTTGTTTGAGGCAATGCACACAGGGCACAGTGTTTACAGCACACTGCACGCCAACTCAAGCCATGAGGTATTAAGGAGATTGACTGAATCTCCAATGAGCATTCCGCCACTGCAGATAGAGGCAATTGACCTGCTCGTAGTGCAGTACAGGGACAGGAAAAAGAATGTGCGGCGCACTTATGAAATAAGCGAGGTTGAAACAGGGGTTTCCGAGGAACATTTGCAGGTCAACACTATTTTCAAGTGGCAGCCGCGCAGCGATGACTGGGAAGCAATTGACCCTGCCTCAAAGTTTGTGCGCGAATTAAATATGCACACTGGAATGACGGAAGCGGAAATTACAAAGGATTTGCAGGCAAGGGCAAAAATATTGGATTGGATGTTGAAGAATGATTTGCGAGAAATCAATCAGGTTGGCAGTGTAATGAAACTGTTTTACAGCAATCCAGACGCAGTGAAAAAAGCTGCAAAGGACAATGCATTGCCAAAAGAAGTGTTAGGGGTGTAGAATTGCGGGTTCGCTTTATGCTCTATTCAATTGATAGGGCAAACAATGTAAACAGAAAATTTGTCTGGATTGGCGAGCGCCTTGCAAAAGTCTTTTATAATCTGGAATACGACCTTGCAAAGGCAGGATTGGAAATTTCCTCGGAAAAATATCTGACAGCCGCATTTTTTTCCGCGCTTGTTTACGGCATAGCAATTTTCTTTTTCCTTTATGGGCTGTTCTTTTTACGCGATGCTGAAATAACTGCGCAGAACAGCGTGCTTGCATTTGCAATTGGCTTTGCATTCTTTATAGTGTTTTTCCTGATACAAAAAATCTATCCGGGGATAATGGCAAAAAAATATGCAGCGGGAATTGACCAAAGTTTGATTTATGCCTTGAAGAGCATGCTAGTGCAGGTAAGCTCTGGGCTAAATTTGTTTGAAACAATGGTTAACATTAGCAGGGCAAATTATGGTACTGTTTCAAAGGAATTTGAGGATGTTGTGCAGGACATTTCTTCGGGAGAGAGCGAGCCAAGGGCTTTGGAAAAACTTGCGCTAAAAACAAAGAGCGAGTATTTGAAGCGCACGAGCTGGCAGATTATTACTGCGCTGAGAAGCGGGGCTTCTCTCGAGGGCGCACTCAAAAGCGTTATTCAGACACTTACTGCACAGCAGCTTCGGGCAATAAAAAATTATGCAGCAGAATTAAACATGTGGATTTTGGTTTATCTCCTGTTTGCAGCGGCAATTCCAACTCTGGGAATAACATTTCTCGTTATACTGTCTGCAATGAGCGGGGCAAGCATTGGGCAGGAGCATATTATTCTAATGGCAGTCGGCGCATTTGTAATGCAAATTGTTTTGATTGGCTTTGTCAAGACAAGAATTCCAAAGGTGTTTTTGTGAAAGAAAAGAATCTTGAAATGAAAGAGAATCCTGGGGGCGAAAGAAAAATTGAGAGGAAAATCTCACACTACGAGAGATTTTGCAAGCGCATTTGCGAGAGAATTCCGCAGGCAAAGCGCGAAAAAAAATATTTTCCAATGCTCGCGTACGCGGGAATTAAAGAGGACTTTGACTTTTGGCTTGGCAAGAGAATGCTATTTACAATGCTTGTTGCAATAATCGGATTTCTATTGCCCTGGACAATCGGAAAATACTTTGGGTTAATTGAATTTGACCTAGGCTTTATTACTCCAATCCCCCTAATAGCATCTGTTGGGCTTGGGATTGCACTTGCAATTATTGCACTCCTGCTGTTCTATCTTGGATTGTATTACAGGATTGAGGGCAGAACAACAATGGCTGAGGCAATACTCCCTGATTTTTTGATGCTTGTTGCAAGCAATGTAAACGCAGGAATGACTCCATTTGCAGCTTTCCGCTCATCAGCACGCAAGGAATTCGGGCCTCTAAGTGAGGAGGTAAAACTTGCGGCTGCAAAAAGCCTTGGAACCGAATCATTCCAACTGGCTTTGAAAAGGCTCAGCCTGCGGATAAAGAGCAAGGTTTTAGAGGAAACAATTGCATTCTTCAGCCAAACCCTTAAAAGCGGAGGCCACTTGTCAAAGCTCTTGGAAACAAGCGCAACTGATTTGCGGCAAACACAGGAGCTAAAGAAGGAATTAATTTCTTCAACAAGAATGTATGTGATTTTTGTGGCATTTGTAATAGTAATTGGCGCCCCGCTATTGCTTGCTGTTGCAGTGCAGTTCCTGGACATGATTTCAGCAATACAGGCAGAATCAACTATTGCAAATGCAGATTTGGGGGCAGTAAGCTTTCTTTCAACTGAATTGCTGATTACACCGGAATTCATGCGCATGGTTGGATATGCTTTATTGATTGGAAATGCAATACTCTCAAGCATGTTTATTGGGGTTATTTCAAATGGAAAGGCAAAAATGGGTTTACAGTACCTGCCTGCAATATTAATTGCTTCTGCAGTTGTTTTCACTGTATTTGGATTTGTTTTAAGCGGTTTTTTGGGTGCGTAAGCTTTAAAAACAAAAAAAACTTTATATTAGAGACAATAAATAGCAGGAGGTAAAGATTATGTTTTCAAATAAAGGGCAGGGAACAACAGAATACCTCATAATTCTTGCAGTAATCATTGTAATTGCATTGGTTGTTGTGGGAGTAATGGGCTGGTTTCCAGGGTTAAGCACGGGAATAACAGAACAGCAGAGCAGGGCTTATTGGCAGAGCACTTCTCCATTTGCAATAGATGACTGGGAAGTCTCAAGCAGTGGAGCAACATTCTCTGTACAAAACATGACAACAGACGAATTAAGGCTGGAAGACATTACAATGGGCAGTGATGCACTCGACTTGACAGACCAGAATGTTACAGCAGGCTCAAGCTTTACAACACCAATTGACAACACAGTAACATGCACAACAGGAAACAACTACAGCTATGACATAAAAATAACATACAGTGTTGCAGGCGGAATTCAGGGGAAGACATTCACAGGAACAAAGCCATTAATCGGAACCTGCTCGTAAAAGCAGTTTTCGCTATTTCTTTTTTTATTTTTACAAAGCACGGCTTTGGCTTTTCTTGTTCGGCATCTGCCCATGTTTTGTGCTCTCTCCATATCTTTGGCCCCCCAATTTTTTGATTCGATATTTGCACTGCTTTTGCGCTCCCTTTTTAAATTTTTTAACTTCTAATTCTTTTGGTTAGATGCCTGCACAAATTATTGACGGAAAAGCGCTCGCACAGAAGGTTCTGGAGAGTGCAGGGAAAAAGGCAAAGGAACTTGCAAAAAAAGGCACTGTTCCCGGATTGGCAATTGTTCAAATTGGAGATTTGCCTGAAAGCAATTTGTATATTCGCAAGAAACTGGAGGCAGCCAAGGCACAGGGAGTAAATGCGCGGCTTGAAAAGCTGCGGGAACAGGCGAGCTTTGAAGAGGTTGCCGCAACAATAGAGGAATTGAATTCCGATAAAAGCGTGCACGGGATAATAGTGCAATTGCCGCTTCCAGTGCATGTTGACACTATGCGGGTTTTGAATTTAATTGCAATTGAAAAAGACGTTGACGGATGCAACCCCAAAAGCCAGGGAAAACTGCTTTGCGAGGAAAAGGGTTTTGCTCCCGCAACTGCAAAAGGAGTAATGAAGTTATTGCAGAGTACTGGGGAAAGCATTGTTGGCAAGAAAGCTGTTATGGTTGGGGCGAGCAATATTGCGGGAAAGCCAATAGCAGTAATGCTTTTGAATGCCGAGGCAACTGTAACAATATGCCACAAAAAAACAATTGACCTGGCCTCGTATACAAGAGATGCGGATATTCTTGTTGTTGCAACAGGCAACGCGCATCTGATTAAAGAGGACATGGTTAAAGAGGGGGCAATTGTAATTGATGTTGGAATTAACAGGGTTGATGGAAAACTTGTCGGGGATGTCGATTTTGAAAAAGTAAAGGAAAAAGCAGGTTGGATTACTCCCGTGCCCGGCGGTGTAGGGCCAATGACTGTTGCCTGCTTAATAGAGAATGCTGTTGAGGCAACAGACCAGCAGACAAAATCAAAATTAAGGATTGGAGTTCTGGGTTCTACAAGGGGAACAGATTTGCAGGCAGTTATTGATGCAATTGAAAAAGGGAAATTGGATGCGGAAATCGCAATTGTAGTGAGCAATGAAAGAAACGCTTACATTCTTGAAAGGGCAAAAAACCATGGAATTGACACTCACTGTGTCAGCCACAAAGAGTTTCCAACAAGGGAAGCGTTTGACAATGCAATTGCGGAAAAGCTCGAGGAAAAAAACGTTGATTTGGTTCTAATGATTGGCTTTATGCGCATATTGTCCGGAGACTTTTGCAACCGCTTCAAATACAGGCTAATGAATATTCACCCCTCTCTGCTGCCGATGTTTGCCGGGGGCATGGACACTGATGTGCATTCAGAAGTCAAAAAACTTGGGTTAAAGGAAACTGGCTGCACTTTGCATTTTGTGACTGCAGAGGTTGACGAGGGCCCAATTATAATGCAGCAAAAAGTTGCAGTTGGGGAAAATGATTCTGTTGAAGATATAAAGAATAAGGTGCAGAAGGCAGAGCAGCAAGCAATCCTGAAGGCAATTGAATTGTTTGGAAAGGGAAAAATTGTTGTGGAAAAAAATAAGGTTAAGATTCTGGAGTAGGGTTCTTAAAAAATTAATTTTTAAATTTGGGAAATTTGGCATTTAAAAAAAATCAGGATTTTGAATTAGGCCTTTCCAATGCCCTGTGCCCAATGTCTTTTCGAAAATGCGCGCCTTGGAAACGGATTTTTTTTACTGCTTTGTAAGCGTTTTCAATTGATTCTTTAATATCATTTCCAAGCGCAGTTACTCCGAGCACGCGGCCGCCGTCAGTAACTACTTTGCCTTTCTCGAGCTTTGTTCCAGCATGGAAAACAATTGCACCCGTTGCCGCAGCCTCTTTCAACCCCTGAATTTCTTTTCCCTTTTCATATTTTTCAGGATAACCCTGCGAAGCCATTACAACGCATGTTGCTGCCTGTGAATTCCAATCCAAAACCAAGTCAGAGAGAGTGCCGTTACAGCAGGCAAGCATTACCTCTGCCAGATCAAACTCCATTCTTGGGATTACAACCTGTGCCTCGGGGTCTCCAAAGCGAACATTGAATTCTAAAACGTGCGGCTTGCCTTCCACAATCATTAAACCGAGATAGAGAACGCCTTTGAATGGAATTTCCATTTCCTGCATTTCGCGCAGGACAGGCTCAACAATATTGTCTCCAATAGCAAGCTGCATTTCCTCAGTAACAACAGGCGCTGGGCTGTATGCGCCCATGCCACCAGTATTCAAACCATTGTCCCCGTCAAGCGCTCTTTTATGGTCCTGGCTTGAAGCCATTAGAGTGTATGAAGAACCATCACAGAATGCGAGAACCGAAGCCTCCTCCCCTGAAAGCAAGTCCTCTACAACTGCTTTTTTGCCTGCAGAGCCGAATGCTTTTTCAACAAAAATTTTTTCAAGCGCCTTAATAATTTCCTGCTGGGAATTGCAAATGAGCACGCCTTTGCCTGCTGCCAGCCCGTCAGCTTTCACAGCAGCTTTCTGCATGTTCTTCTCCAAAACATTTTTTTTGGCTTCTTCAAAATTCTCTGCTGCAAAATAACCTGCTGTTGGAACTCCCGCTGCTTTCATAACCTCTTTGGAAAATGCCTTGCTGCCTTCGAGCATTGCGGCTTTTTTTGAAGGCCCAAAAATTTTGAGGCTGCGGCTTTCAAATTCATCAACA
>JAFGEM010000017.1 GCA_016931555.1 Candidatus Iainarchaeum sp.
TCGCTTTTTTTATGGCTTCAATTTCCCTGCTAGCTCCCATTTAACTAAATTTTCCTGCACTCACTCTTTATGGTTCCAATCTCGCTTCTCCTAAAAGAAATGCGTTCTCACTCTGAAGGCGCGCCAGTAGTCGGTTTCTCAGACCCTTTCAAGGTTTTGATTTCAACTGTGCTCTCACAGCGCACAAAAGATGCAAACACAGCAAAAGCATCAAAACAACTCTTCTCAAAATACTCTAATCCAAAAGAACTAGCACAGGCCCCATTGCAAAGCATTGAAAAATTGATTAAGCCAGCAGGCTTTTACCACACAAAAGCAAAAAGAATAAAGAAAATCAGCGCATCCCTAATTGAAAAATTTGGCGGCAGTGTTCCGAATAACAGGGAGCAGCTTGTTTCTCTTGCAGGCATAGGCCCAAAAACTGCGGGCTGTGTAATAGTCTATGGTTTTCAGGGGGCAGATCTGCCAGTCGACACTCACGTGCACAGAATTTCAAACAGGCTTGGCTTGGTTGAAACAAAAACACCGGAAAAAACAGAACTCGCTCTCAAAAAAGCAATTCCGCGCAAACACTGGGCGGAAATAAATCATTTAATGGTAAGATTCGGCCAAAAAATTTGTCTCCCCAGAAACCCGCGCTGCACTGAATGCGGGTTAAAAAGAAAATGTGTTTACTACAAAACAAGTGCCCCCTAATTTTTGTGCGGCTTTGATTTCCAAGCAAATAATTTTTAATCTGCGGTTTTGAGTAAGCCCAAAAAACACCCCGCAAACTACAACCATACGCTTAATATTCTGCAGTTCCATATTTTTTCATGCCAAAAAAATCCGGCGCTGTTTTCAAAGCCAAGAAAAAATGGCGTTCCAGTTCAACACGCAGAGTAATTCGCGGGGCTTTTGGCCCGAGCAAACGCACAATAAAAAAAGTCAATGCGGGAGTTGAAAAGAAAGCCAACAAAATTGTTGGGCCGAAAATCGATGCTGCAATAACAAAGCTGGCAGAATGCGAAAAAGCAATTGCAGAGTTAAAATTGCGCAAACCCAAGTCAAGGGAAGATGTTTTGCAGCTGCGTTTTTTTGAACGCGAGTCCCAGGAACTATCCCATTCATTGTTCCAGTCTGCTGACCTGTTCAATGATGCAAAATGGCTTGCTGCAAAAACAAACCTGCGAATGAGTGTAAAATATGCGCTTGATGCACTGAATGTTCAAGACCTTGTTACAAGGCAGAGAGTTTTCGGGCTTTTCGAGAGTGTTAGAAAGCAAAAGCAACGCGCAATAGAGCTTGGCAATGAGCGCGCCCCAAAAACAATCATTGCGGGAATCAATTCCAAACTCAAGAGCGTGCTTGGCTGGCGCACTGTCCCTTTTTTGATTTTGACAAAACGCAAGTCGCTTATGATTTCAAAAACCACAGAAACAACGAAAAGTTAATCTTTTATAATTTAAAAGTTAATAATATATGTGGTTTTTTTGTGGCTGTTCTCGGCAATCTCATTACTGGCGTTAAAAAGGCAATTCCTGTCTTAGCAGCAAAAGTCGCCAGCGTCCTCCTTTTTTTTCTAGTCGTGGGTTTATTTCTCGGCTTTTGGCTTGCGCGCTCTGGCTATAACGTTTTTGTTCTTGTTCTGCCTCTTGTTGGATTAGCTGCAATGTGGTATAAGCTTGATGAGGGATTTTTAGTGCTTATTTTATGCGTAATACTTGTTTTAGTTGCCCCTGAGCTTTTTATGGCCTGAAGAAACTCTTATTAAGCAGGAAGTAGCATATTAGAGTATATGCCGGTTCCTGCAAAACCAAAAAAAACAATGGGCAGAAAAGAGAGAGGCAACAAAGTTGCTGCTGCTGTTCGCGCCTTGAAATTTAAGCATTCCTGGGGACTTGCCCTGCGCAGGAAAACAGAGGCCAAAACAACAGTTCCCAAAAACAAACCAAAAAATAAAAGCCCCAAACTCCCTTCTAAGGAATAAAAGCCCCAAAGAACCCATATACATAACGATTTTCGTATCAAACTTTTTCCAAAAGAAAAAAACTGTTTCCTTTTTTATTTTGCTGTTTTCCCTGTTTTTGCCCCTGAAACCCCCATACCTTATGCTAAAAAACAAAAAACGGTTTGATTTAATGAACTTTTAATGCTAAAAAAGTTTGCTTTGCTAAACAAAAAACCTGTTTTTGGTTAATATTTCTGTTTTGCTTGTTTTGCACGCCTTCTGCGCCTAATTCTCTTGTTTTCCCGCTCGCCACAAATATTTTTTTCTTTTGACACGGAAAAACACTCCTTTTTAGTCAAAATAATTTAACAACCCTTCGAAGTTAATTGGGTTTTTTTGCATCTCCTTTTCCAATAAAATAAATATTTGCTCGCCCGCATTCTGTATTGTGCCAAGAAAATGCATTAAACCGCCAAAAAAAGCCCCCTAAAAGGCACGGAACCCCTAAAACCGCCTTTAAAGCCATTTTTCATTGTTTTGGCGCAGAAACAGAGCTGCGCATTGTTAATTTGCACGGGTTTAACACTGTTTTTCGCAGCAAATTAAGGCTCTGGCGCATATCTGGGCCGGGAAAGAATTTCTCCCTTGTGCCAACCAAGAACCCAACATAGTAGAAAAATCAATAAAATAATAAAAATTAATTATATTATAAAAGAAGCAGGGAGCAACCAAATATAGCATATACATAATGCGTGTTTTGTTTGAAATATAACAAAAAAGAAAATGTTAAATTTTCGTAATTCTACATTACGTTTTTTTGTTTGCGCTTACTCTATTTTCTCTATTGTTCCATTTCTTCCAGTGCTTACCTGTACTGTTCCTTTATATAGGTTGCACCAGCCTTCTGTTATTTTTACTTTGTCTCCCTCTTCGAATTGGTTGCACTGTTCATTCCAGAGTGTTATTTTTACTTCTCCAGTATCATCTTTTGCAGCGCAGTTACATACTGTTCCACTGCCTTTTGCACTTGCAAATTGCCGCGGCTCTTCTTTTGAAACAATCTCTACTTCCAGAGAATCAATTGATTTCATTGGCTGTAATTCTTTTACCTTCAAAAATAACCACCTTTCAACAACTTGCGTTTGAAAACAATTTTAAATTGAATTGCTCTAATTCATGTGCCTTCTTTTTCAGGGAGAGCTTTGTTTAGGGAGTTGATTCAATGAAATGCGCTGTCTGCGGTTCCACTGCAACAAAATTAAACAAATCAGACATCCCAGTATGCGGGCGTCACGCAAATTCCAAAATCAAATCCCCGAATTGCCCGAACTGCGGCCTGCAAATGAAGCTCCGTGAAAGCAAGTACGGCAAATTCTGGGGCTGCACTGCATTCCCAATGTGCAATGGAATGAAAAAAATCTGAAGCACAGCAAATAAGCTCTATGTTAAATCTGTTACATCGACGAAAGATTTATACGTTTCTATCCCATATAACTTAAAGGTGTGTTTTTGAGGCATTTGCTTTTGTTTTTTGCTTTTGTTTTTCTTTTGTCCTGTGTTTTTGCTGTTTGCGGTAACAGTGTTGTTGAAACAGGAGAAGCTTGTGATGACGGCAATACGCGAATTCATGATGGCTGTGATGCATCCTGCCAAGTTGAAACAAATTTTAAGGGCGATGTGATTTGGGATTGTTCTACTCCGGGAGAACCTTGCTCTTGGATTCCGCCTATTGGGATTCCTAAAGTGCCTTTTGGGATTGAAGAATCTCATTGGATGTATGCAAGTTTGGTTGGTGGTGGGAGGTATTTTATGGGTCCGGATGGGCCTTATACGTATTTTGTTGATAATTCGCCTGGTGCGGGTTGTAGTAATTCGGGTAATGTGTATGGTTCTGAGGCGCGTCCTAGGTGTGATTTTCCTTCTTATTCGACTCTCTTGCCTGGTGATGTTGTGTATGTTAATGGGGGCACGTATGGGAGTGGGAGTTTTAAGCATGTTAATGGTGCTGTTGGTACTGCTGCCCAGCCGATTTTTATAAGAGGCAATCCTGACAACAAGCCGAAGATTACTTGGAAGTGGATTCCTGACGGGGGCACGAAGTATGTTATTTTTGAGAATTTGGATATGGATGGGACTGTGAATGGTATTGGGTATGCGGCTTTTCAGTTTGGTGATAGTAAGGATGTTGAGCATGGTGGGCTTGGTGGTTGCGATCATGTTGTTTTGAGGTATAGTGAGTTGCATCATAATGCTGCTACGAATGTTAGGGCTGGCACGGGTTCTGAGTATATTGTTGTTTTTGGGGTTTCTATTCATGATAATGGCGGGTCTTTATATCGTATTGACGATTGGGATGCTGAGGCAGTTGTTGTTGGTGGTCATGTATCAAACTTTTGGATTTTGGATTCTACAATGTATAATAATACCGGTTCTTGTATTCAGCTTAATCCCGGGAGTTTTGAGCTTTTGGAAACGCTTAACCATATTTATATCGGGAGAAACCATAATTACCAGTGCCGCCAGGCTGGGGTTGCTATGAAGCAGTCTATAGATATAGTGATATCTCAGAATCTTTTGCATGACATGATTTCTACTAACCAGATTCCTGATCACAAGTGGACTTCTTTGAGCAAGGGTGTTGGATTTCAGTACGGCCCTAAAAGAGTCTGGATTTTGTTTAATGATATCTATAATTGTGAACTTGGGGTTAACAGTGGTTCAAGCAATGCTGGAACTGGAGAATACATTTATTTAATCGGAAATAAGATTCATGACCTGCATGCCTATGGCGCTTTTGACCCGAACAATGCCTGGTCTTATGCGGGTGCAACGCTGGTCGGAATTGATGACAAAGGTTTTGTTGTTGGAAACACTATTTACAATACCACAGCAGGCGTTAACTATCCAGGAAGCGGTGGACTCGTGATTTCAAACAACATTATTTTTAATCTCAGTGAACCCGAGGGCAAGCACATTTTTCTCGACACACCCGCAGCTGCAGCAGCATCAAGCATGTCACATAATTTGATTTATCAGAATGGTTTGCCCGCAAGAATCGGATGGGGCCATGGAACACAAGTTAAAGACTTAAGCGAAGTTCCTTGCACAGGATGCATGAATGCAAACCCCTTGTTAGATTCCCTTCTAAAACCCCAGCCAGAAAGCCCAGCTATCAACAACGGAATACTCGACAACGCCTACCAGGCATTCTGGAACCAATACCACGCAGACTATGCTGCATTAGGAAGCGAAGAACAAGCCAACATTAATTTTGATTTTGATGGTAATCCTCGTGATTCTCAGCCGGATATTGGTGCTTTTGAGTTTCAGGGGCCTTTGGTTTGTGGTGGTGTTGAGTGTAATTTTGGGGAGATTTGCTGCAATGGCCAGTGTACTGTTCCTGTTTGTACTTTGGCTAGTGGTTGTGGTTTGGGTGAAGTGTGTGTTAGCCCCAATTCGTGTTCTGCTGTTTGCGAGGAGTTAGAGTGTTCTGAGGGTGCAATTGCGAGTGCCTGTTATTGCGGTGGTTCATTGCATAGTTCCGGTTATTGCTGCAGCAATGTTTGGCA
>JAFGEM010000018.1 GCA_016931555.1 Candidatus Iainarchaeum sp.
AACTATTTTGAGTTCTTGGCCTTCGTATGCTCCTCTTCCCTGCAAGCCTGTTATCTCGTTTCCCTGATAAAATGTTGACTTTCCTGACTCTTGGATCAGCCTTATGCTTGATGTTGATGTTGATTTGTCGATTTGACTAACAGAATAGTTTTCACCAAATACTGGGATAACTACACTGTCTGTATCTCCGTCGTTGAATGTTGTTTGAGTAGCTACAGCTTCCATTGCCGGGATTCCGTCTTTTGTGCCGTCACCAAATTCCAAAACATATTTGAAGTTGGAGTTATCGATAAACAGAGCTAGATCTTTTACAGGATCTGCTTTTTCGAACTTTGCATCTGCATCGATTACTATTTTTTCTTTTACCTGCGTAGTGTAGCTAGCGCCGTTGTATCTGTATGATTTGTTGGCCAAAGTCAAGAACTTCAACTGGCTCTGTGTGAGCTCGTGAATAAACTCGTGAGCTCCCGATGTTCCTGAGTTCAGGGCATAGTTTGTGTCTTGGTATGTATGTGAAGAGTCTGTGGAGTAGGATACTGTTCCTCCTACCATTAAATCCACTGTCTTGTCTGTTATTGTTGGATCTGGAGCATCTCCAGTTCCGCCTGTTATTTCAACGTTTTTCTCAGTTGTAGACAACTGAGCAACTTTTGCAGCAATATTGCCTGCCCAGACAAAGTCTGAAACTGCAGCTCCGTCTGTTCCCACAGCAACTTGTACTAATGGGGCACCTGTAGCAGTATTTACTAAATCTGCTTTTGCAATGTCTCCTGCGTTGTTCATAACTGCAGCAGACACTACTGGTGCAAGGGCCGAACCAACTAATGCTGTGCCAACTGCCACTGCAGCCAGCTTTTTAATATTCAGGCCTTTCATTTGTTGTTTCACCTCGAGATTTTATTTTTTTATTTTTGTATCAAGAAAAAGTCTAGTCTTACACCACAAAGAGTTCAGTCTCATACAACAAGACTTTGACTTTGAAGGCATATTGTCTAGCTAGACTCACTATTACTTTAGATTGAGGGGGTTTAAATAGGTTTCGCAAGCAGAAACGCCCCAAACAGGCTTAAAAAAGCGCATAAGGGGCATTTTACACTATTTCGTGAACAGGGATAAGGCAATTGCCGAACCAGTTCATTCTTCGAATAATCGCTTTTCAACGAAATTTTTAGGCTAGGCCAGACAGAATAAAAACCATTCGAAGAAATTTGGGGGGAATCAGCGGTACAATTTTTCGTGGAATTTTTCAAGCTCTTCCTTGTTCAATAGTTTTGTAATGTATGCCGAGTATTTGTTTATCATGTCTGCCATGTCTACTAATCCGTCTTGGAAGTCCTGCGCTAGGAAAGAAATTTTTTCTGGTTTTATTACTTCAATGCTTGTGGGCGCATAGAAGAACATGAATTTTACTAGAGAGGTAAAGTCTTTTACTGAAAGGTTTACCTCCAAATAGCTTATGTAATATTCTTCCTGCTTTACTATTTTGGCTTTTTCAAGGCTGTAAACCATGAAGTTTGAGTCTTTTTTCATTGCATCAGCAAGGTTGTTAAGGTTTTTTTCAAGCAAATCCTGCTCTATTGCCTGCATTTCAATGTAAGCGCGGATTCTCATTGCATTGTTGTCCTGCTCTGCAATTCTTTTTCTCCTCAATACCTCTGAAGCAATGTTTTCCTTTAGCCTGTATTTTGTTGGGAATCCTTCTTTTGAAACAACGTTCAATTTCATGAGCCCCTTGAGCTCTTCCACTAGCTTGTTGTAGGGGATATTCAATTGCTTATTCAGTTCTTCTGCTGTCTTTGGCTCGTGCAGCAGCAGCAAAGAAATCTTTTTTTGCTCTTCAGAAAATCTAGGCATAACTAATGCGTCCATGAAAAAATTTAAAAAACAGCAAGCTTGGCATAACTTTTGGGAAATTAAATTAAAATAAAGGTTGACACAGGATTTTACTTGGTTTTAATGTTTCTTTTGGAAAACGGCTTGCTTGGGGAACCAACCAATGGCGCAGTAGGGGCTGCTGAAACTGCCCTGGGAATTGTAGGAAACCCAACTATTTTATTGGCTGCAATACTCCTAATTGGATTTACACTCATTATTATTTTCTTAATAAAAAGAATTATTGTTAACTCAATTCTCGGGATAATTGCATGGGCAATTGTATATTTTATTTTCAACATTGAACTGCCTCTCATTCCAAGCATTATTGTAAGCGTAATATTCGGGCTAGCGGGAATTGGGGCAATGCTATTGCTCAAATTTTTTGGGTTGTTCTAGCAACGCAATTCCAAACAAATTCTTTAGGCTTTTTTAATCAGGGGATAATCCCTGTTTCAAAACCGCATTTTGCGCAATTTCCCTTTTCATCCAATCCAATGGGTTGTGCTGAAAACCCAATGCGCTTTATTAAAATTGAATTGCATTTTGGGCAGCGCGTGCTCTCATCATCCCCCAAATTTCCCAAATACACAAATTCAACTCCTGCTTTGAGCGCAATTTGCTTTGCAGTGAAAAGTTTTTGCACATCAGTTGCAGGGAGATGCCCCATTTTGTGCGCGGGAAAAAAACGTGAAAAGTGAAGCGGAATTTTTTTGTCAATTCCTGCGACAAATTCCGCTGCCTCTTTAAAATATTTTTCGTTGTCATTAAAGCCGGGAACAACCAAATAGGTTACTTCAACATGCACCTTTTTTTCATGAAATGCATGAATGTTTTCTTTCACAAATTTTATGTCAATGTTTCCGCAGACTTCTTTGTAAAATTTTTTGTTTCCTTTCAAATCAATGTTAATTGCGTCTAAGTAAGGGGCAATTGCTTCTACACATTCTCGTGTCATGTATCCGTTTGAAACCCAGCAATTGTACAAATCTTTTTCGCGCGCAATTTTCATTGTGTCCAAAGCATATTCAGCGAAAATTGTAGGTTCGTTGTAAGTGTAGGATATGCCCTGTGCATCCATGCCAATTGCTTCCTGCACAATTTGCTCCGGAGTTGATTTTGGTGTGCCCATAATTGCTTCTTCTGCGCGCGTTTGGCTCTGCCCTGAATTCTGGCAGTGGAGGCAGGCAAAATTGCAGCCAAATGTTGAAATGCTCAGGCACTGGGTTCCTGGCTTGAAGTGGAAGAACGGCTTTTTTTCAATGGGATCAATTGCCCTTGTAAGTGTCCTCCCATACGCGAGAGAATACAATTCTCCTGCAATGTTTTTGCGCACCCCGCAAAAACCCTGCTTGCCCTCAGCAATAACACAATTGCGATGGCACAATTGGCACTGGACTGAATTGTTTTTTGCTGAATCCCAAAAATCTGCTTTGCGCAATTCTTGCATAACATATTAATTAAATTCGCATTTTATTAAATTAATTGGGGAAGGAAAAAATGAGAGAATTTGAGGCAAGGGAATTGAATGAGAGAATACAACTGTGATCTGCATTTTCATGGCTTGTATAGCGGGGGCGTGAGCAAAAACATGCTGCTCCCAGTGATTGCAGAGCAGTCGAAATTAAAGGGTTTGGATGTATGCGGAACAGCAGACATTACACACGCGCAATGGCTGGAGCATGTGAAAGAGAGTTTGGTTGAGGAAGAGAATGGTGTTTTTAAGGACAAAAAATTTGACACGCATTTTATAATTCAGACAGAGATTCAGTGCAAGGATTTGGTGCACAACATTATTTTTCTCCCTGACCTTGCTGCAGCAGAAACACTGCGCGAGAAGTTGAAGAGTTTTGGGATACTTGATTCCTGGGGCTGCGGCCGACCTAGACTGCGGCTTACTTCAAAGCATTTGGCGGAAATTGTTTTAGATTTGGGCGGCATGCTAGGGCCAGCGCACGCATTTACTCCCTACTTCAGCATTTACGCGCACTTCAAATCAATGGAGGATTGTTTTGGGGAATTGTCAAAAAAAATTTGTTTTATGGAACTTGGATTGAGTGCTGATTCCTATTTTGCTGATTTGATAAAGGACAATTGGAATTACACTTTTCTCACAAACAGCGATTCCCACAGCCCATGGCCGCACAGGATTGGGAGAGAGTTTACGCGCATTAAAATGCAGAAACCCTGTTACAAGGAATTGGAGAAAGCATTGAGGGACAAGGAGGAGAAGCTTGTTACTCTTAATGCGGGATTAGATCCGCGTGAGGGAAAATATCATAGGACAGCGTGCAATTCCTGTTTCACAAAATTCTCTATTGAGGATGCACAGCGCCTGAATTGGAAGTGCCCAAAGTGCAATGGAACAGTGAAAAGAGGCGTGCGTGATTTGATTCTTGGTTTGGCTGAATGGAAAGAGGAAGCGCATCCTGAGCACAGGCCGCCTTATTTGCACCAACTGCCGCTTGCAGAGATAATTCAAATTGCTTTGGGAGTAAAGCAGGTGCAGGCAAAGCAGGTTCAGGATGTTTGGAGAGGCTTTGTTGACAAATTTGAAAATGAAATTAATGCTTTGGTTGATGCCAAAGAGGATGAATTGCTTGAGCACAACAAAAAAGTCGGAGAGCATATTATTGCCTTTCGCAAGGGCTTTGTGCAATACATTCCCGGAGGCGGCGGAGATTACGGAAAACCAGTGTTATGCGCAAGCAAAGAAGAATGCGAAAGAATTGGAAAGCACATTGAAAAGAATTTGAATACAAAAGAAATAACACGCAACCAAAGGACACTGGAAGAGTTTTGAGGAGCTAAGGTAAGATTTTAATAATATTAATAGACAAATAGATATATGAGAAATGTGACAAAAGCACAGGCTTCTTTGGAGCAGCTCGTGATTTATGGTGCTGCTGTTGTAATTGTTGTTGTGGTTGGAAGTATTTTGTTTTTGACTATTCAGCCCCCGGCTGAGGTTACTGCGTGCTCGAATTTTCAGAATCTTAATGTCAAGGCAATAAAGGCGGATAACGAAAAAATTACTCTGCTTGTTAATAACGCTGCAGGCACAAGCCTGACAGGATTCGAGGTTTTGACTGTAAATGAAGAAAAAATATATGAGGAAGCAAGTTCACCGCCCTTTTTCATTATTGAATTGGGAGACGCGACTGTCGGCAATACAACAAACAATTCAGGGGTAAGCTTTGACTGGGTTTCGCAGTCTCAGGTTCCAAATTATTCTGCCGGCCCATTGAACTCAGGAGTTGACAGAGAAGTTGTTATTCCCTGGCCAATTCACGGTTTTGCAGGAGCAGAATTTGGAGAGGATCCCCAGGGCGATGCTCCGGGAGGATGCAATTTTTTTACTGAATCAGTAGGAAAAAAATTTACAGTGACAATTACCGCATACTATAGAAACGCGTTTGGGTATGTTACAAAGGACACTGCACAGTGCACTGGAGTAATTGACCCTGCAACAGAATTTTATTTTCCGCAAAGCCTCTGGGGCTGTTAAATACTAATTTCTTATTTTTTGGATAATTCTAATTATTAAAAAGAGATAAAATTAGAGCTGGGTTTTACCTGCATTCGCCGTCAATGCAGAGAGTGCTTCCAGGGCACAAATGAAGCGTTCCCCTGCACTCGCCTTTTTGGCAGGTGTATTCTTTAATCCAAAAATCATCAAAGCAATAGTCCCTAAAACTGCCTTGGGAGTCTGTGCAAACTCCCTGTGTTTCTATGTTAAAAGCATCAGAGTCAGAGCAATTGCTTTCAAGATTAAGGCAGTCGCTTGACGGTGTTTTTCCGGCTCCGGAATAACATTTTTGCAGTATAGTAAAATCCTTAATTCCAACAAAGCCATCATTGTCAAAATCTGCTTCTGCACAGTTCTCAGTTCCTATCTTGTTGAAGCAAAACTGGAATTCTGCAAAATCCGCTATATCAATGTCACCATCAGAATCAAAATCAGGAGCATAATCCCCTGTTGGCGTGCCCGGGTTCACTCCAAAAACAAGGTCTGAGGCAGCAGCCACTGTATCATTGAATGTGACTGTGCCGTCATCATCATAATCATACGGCGATTGTGCATCGCTTTTTCCAATATCCTCAAAGCTCTCAAAAACATCCGAGAGAGTAGTAGCGAACACAAGCGGAACTATAAAAAAAAGCGAAAGAATAAGCAAAACTGAAATACTGTGCTTCATAAAGGAATTTGGGTGTATCATCTATTTAAACATTTCTGGAGGCAGCTAATAACTCAAAGCATATTTGGCAAAATCGTTTAGGGAAAATATTCCAATATCGTGAGAATCAAAGCCCTCGGCATAATGCCTTTTCCCCTTTTTCTTTTTTTTCTGCTTTTTTATCCATGCGCTTTTTGCTTCCCCAATAATACCTGCAGTTCCATATGTCGGGTCAGCGCGCATCCATGTTTTTCCAGTAAAAAAATGGACTACTGAATGGTTCATTTCGCGCACAAACATTGCAGGAATTCCCTTTGCACGGAGAATGGCGCATAATGCATTGCAATAATCAATACAGCCTTCAACCTCAAACCCCTTTTCCTTTGTACTCTGATTCCCAGTTACAATTAATCTTGAGCGTATTATTTCGTCTGCAGTGCGCCGCGCGTAATATCTCCGAAGCTGCTTTATTCCAAGGGGCAGTCTTCTGAAAGCAGCTATTTCCTTGCAGGCGTCTCTTGCTATTTTCATTGGAGCTCCCTGAAAACGCGATGCAAAATCAGTTATTGCTTTTGTGCGCCGTGTCATGGTTCCTGAAGCAAGCCATTGTTTTGCAGGCACAGGGGGAATTCGCTCTGGAACAAAAACAGGTTTTTTTGGCTTGAGAATTCTGCGAACTGGCAAGGGTTCTCTCTTTTTTGGCATAAAAGAATATTGGAAAAACCTGTTATTAATGTATTTGGTTATCGGATGTATGTTGGACCGTCTTCGCTTGGCTTTTCCTCTATTTCCTCGAATTGCTTTGCAAGCTGTTTGAAAGCATCTTCAATGTGCTTTACCTCTTTTTCAATGCTTGCCAGTTCAACCTTGAAACCGTATTTTTTTACCAAAATTTCAATAAGCTTTTTTGCTGCGCCGTGGTCGCCGTAAACAAGCCTTGCGTTTGTTTCGCCCATAAGGCAGACGCCTTCAACGCGCTCTGATTCCGCTAACCCGAGTATTAGGCCCGCAGCGCCGGAAATAAGCCCTTCTTTTTTCCCTGGAACAGCGCCGACTTTTGCAAATTCTTTCAAAAGTTTTTCATTTGTTGCAGCGGAAATAACTTTGGGGCTTTCTGCAAGGCGCTTGTCTCCTATGTTTATTCCTGCAAGAGTTATAATTCTTTTTACTCCGAGTTTTTTTGCTGTAGCAACTATTTCATGTGCAAACTCGTAATGCTCCTGTGCAGATCCCGTGCGAAAATCCAGGCTTGGCTGGACAGGCCCTGACAAAAACAAAAAACTTTGGCCTTGGGATTTAAATGCATAAATCTCGTCTTTGATGAGCTTTATTATTGCATCTTTAGTGTAAACGCTCGGGGGAAAGCTGTCTGAAATTATTTCAGCAATTTTTTCGCACTTGAATTGCTTGAGCATGTAATCAACAGTTATTTTGCCGACTAATCCAACGCCCGGCAATCCAGTGAGCAGTGTTGCCTTTGGAAACTTTTTCTTTTTCAAAAAAATTGTCTTTGTAACCATAATCATCCCCTTGAAATTTCAAAGCTTGCAGTGCCGCGCATTGACTTCATTTCCGCTACAATGGATTCGGCTGCATTGTTAATTGATTTTTCC
>JAFGEM010000019.1 GCA_016931555.1 Candidatus Iainarchaeum sp.
CGCAAGTTTTCCCGCTGTTGTTGTTTTTCCCTGCCCAAACAAACCAACCAACAAAATTTTTTTTGGTTTTTCCGGGGCAACAGGATTTTCCCCGCCAATTAATTCAACTAACGCATCATAAGTCAATTTCAGAATGTGTTCGCGCCTTGTCAATCCTTTAGGCAACTCCTCAAACGCTTTCTCCTGAATATTCTTTGTCAATTCAAGAACAAGCTTTACTTCCACATCAGCAGCAATCAAGGCGCGTTGAATTTCCTTTACAGCTTCTTTAATAGTGTCTTTGTCAATCTTGCCCCTGCGCAGTGTTTCCATTGCACTGTGAAGCTTTTCCCCCAAACCCATTCTGCCACAATCCCAATTTTTTTAATTAATTTTTCTATAATTTTATTTTCCCCGATTTTATATCCTCAAAAAATTCCGCCATATTAATTGTAACATAGGGCAGGTTTTCAATTGAAAACCATCCAATTTCACTGCATTTATGCGGCTCCATTATTTTTGGAATCCCTGCAACAATAATTGCTTCTACTATTGGATTTGCCCAGTGCTGCTTCTCCTCCGGAATAATATGGTCAATCAGCTTCAAAAGCCTTGTCGGCTCTACATCTACGCCTGCCTCTTCCATTGCCTCTCTTTTTGCAGCGTCAAACACTGTTTCCCCAAAATCAACTCCGCCCCCTGGAAAACACCATTTCCCCGGCTCGTTTCTGCAGTTTTCAGTTCTTTTCATGAGCAGGAATTCGCCTTTCTCATTTCTAATTGCCACTCCTACGCCTACTCCAATATAATCCCTGCCTGGCTTCAATTCCCGAGTTTCCATGAAAAATCTCTTAAATAATTAGAAATTAAAAAGAATTAAAAAGGGTTAAAATTGCGGTTTTAGGTTTAGCCTGCTCCGCCTCCGCCCCCTCCACCACCGCCTCCGCCTCCCCCGCCAAAGCCGCCGCTGCCTGATGTAGCGGCTGCAGAGGAAAATGCAGTGGAGAAGCTGCCTATTGAAGAGCCAATGCTGCTCAAATCAGAGGCTGCAATTGCGCCTACAAAGAGGCTTGACTGTATTCGCCCGTCATAGTTTTCAAACACAATGCTCATTGCCTTTTGGACTTTTTTTGCCACTCCCAACGGAACACTGTAAACCAAATATTTTTCCCAGAGTATTATTGCGTCCGGCGGCATTGTCTTTAAACTGCTGAAGTCATTCAAAAACTTTTTCAGCTTCACCCAGCTGTTATAGTGTATTGCTCCCTCTCTTGTCCTGTTTGGCAGTGCATCTGGAAAAAGCAGGGGGAGGAATATTGCTTCAATAATTACTATGAATGCTATGGGCGGCAGTACTGCGAGCGCAATCACAAGCACTATTGCTGTTCCAATAATGTATTTTAGTATTGCGTTTTCTTTTGAAAACCATTTTTTTGCTTCAACCTGTTTTTTCACTGACTCCTGCCAATCCTGCGCCCACTGCTGGGCATAAAAGCGCCGATCCTGCAAATACATCTGCAGCTCTTCCAGAGAAACAGTGTCTGGAGTTTTATCCCTTTTCATTACCTTGAAAATCACTAGTTTTTTTTGTATTCCAAATTTGGCTGCCCTGCTAAGCAAATCCATTACAAGTTTTTCGCTTCGCGGCAAGTCACTCCAATCCCTGTTAATAATGTGCATGTTAAATTTTTTTTTCTCTATTTTTTCCAGCTTTAATTTTCCTTTAAGGCACAGATGCAAAATTTCCCCGATAATTTGGTCGTAACCCGCGGTTTTTGAGAGCGGGCTCATTAACGCCTTTACCTCTGCAGGGCTGTAATCATAGGGCACGTCTCTCTGGTAAATAGTGTGGTCGCTTACCTCCGGCTCTCTCCCCCACTTATGCCAAGCAAAACCAAAAACAGCAACCTGCGCCAAAGCAAATATTATTGCATAGTGCAGTGTCATTGTCACTACTACAACGCCAAAACCAATGTTTGCAAATAATACTGCAAACGCAAGCGCCCCAATTAAAGACTGGGGCGTGTTTGTTTTTCTTGCTATTCTGATTCCAAGTACAATCAGTGCAAAAAAGATAATCATGCTGAAAGGCATTATCAAAACATACAGGCTTTCCAATCCCCTGTAAAACCCCCAATTGTCCTCTTCGGCCAAAATAATTGGGAGGCCTTCTCTTGCATCAGCTTTGGCATATGTTGTTTCCGGCAAATATTTTCTTGGAAAAGCCACCCGCATTTCAACCCACTGTTCCGAAGGAACATTGAATACCTGAAAAATAAGCCTCTTGTTTTTGTATTCACCTTCCTGCAGCAAACCAATTTTCCCGTCAAGCCTTGGATGGCCCCAAGAGTAAACCTGATTGGCATCTTCTACTGCGCGCGGAAACTCAATATGCCCAACGAGCTCTCTGAGAGAGTTTTCCCAGCTGCTTCCCCAGACTTTCCAGTTCAATTCAGCAACATCATTATATGCTGTAACTGCATTGTGCAAATCATATTTTATTGTAAAAGTCCGCCTCTCATCCATTGCAGAATAATGCCACATTATTCTTTCGCTGTTTCCCTGGGGAATAATCTCAAAATTTATTGGCGCGCCATTCTCAAGCACTTGAATGTTTCTTGTTTCCCAGTAGCCATAGGGAATGTCCCTGTAAGCGTATGTGAATGAACCGCTAAAATTGAAGGTAATTTTTTCCTCAACATTGACCAGCGCGTTGTCCCGTATAACAATGTTCACTTCTGCTTTTTCAAGGGAGTATGATTTTGCAGAAGCAATGCTGCATAAAAAAAGTACTGCAATCAATGCAAAAAGAATTTTCCAGTTCTTCATTGCTAATTAGTATGGTTGTTTCTAATTTAATTCTTTTTGTTTTCAGAGTATTTTGTTCAAAACAAATTCGGGGTTGAATTTTTCCAGATCCGCGTACTTTTGCCCTGTGCCGACAAAGAGAACGGGCTTCTTCAATTTATAAAGCAGGCTGATTGTTGTGCCGCCCTTTACATCGCAGTCAATCTTTGTAAGAACAAAACCGTCAACTCCAATTTTTTCGTTGTATTCAGAAGCCTGCTGAAGCAGTGCCTGCCCAGTAAAGCTTTCCCCCACATACAATTTCAAATCAGGTTTTATTACCCGAACAATTTTCTTTAATTCTTCCATCAAATTTTTGTTTGTCTCCTGCCTTCCAGCAGAATCAATCAAAACAACATCTATTTTTTTGGCCTCTGCTGCTTTTACAGCGTCAAATGCAACTGCAGCAGGGTCTGCCCCATAACCATGTTTTATTACTCTTACCCCGAGTTTGTGGGCGTGCTTTTCAAGCTGTTCTATTGAAGCTGCCCTGAAAGTATCTCCCGCAGCCCAAACAACTGTAAGCCCGTTGTTTTGAAAAAATTTTGTAAGCTTGGCAATGCTAGTTGTTTTGCCTGCTCCGTTTGGCCCCAAAAAAAGTATTTTCAAAGGCTTCCTCTCTTTTGCAAGCCCCAAAACATCCACTGAATCAGTGCGCATCATTTCAAGCAAAATATTTTTTATTTCAAACCTGATTTCAGAATCAATGCCTTTTCCGCGCCCAATCTTTTTTCCAGAGAGCCTTGAATTAATCTGCTTTACAATCTCTTCAGCAGCATCCTGTTCAACATCAGCCTCCAAAAGAGAGAGCTCCAGCTCTTCCGAAAGCTCTGCCAAATCCTTTTCAGAAATCGTGATTTCCCTGCCAAGAAAACGCTTTACCTTTCCCCCCAAACCAATTTTTGTCCGCAGCTCGCGTTTCTCCCCAAATTTTTCAGGAATTTCAATTTTTTCCTCAGAAAATTCAACTTCTTTTTCTTCAACTTTATCTTCCTCAAATCCTTCGGGCTCTTCCCCCGCATATTTTTTCATCTTCTCTTCAATACCCCCTTTTTCCATTACAGTTTTTTTGAGTGCAACTTCTTTTTCCGCTGCAGGCTTTTCTAATGTTTCCAAAACATGCGGCGCTTCAACAGCCTTTGCAATTTCCTCTTCTTTAGGCTCCGCAATCTCTTTATGCTCTTCAACACGCTTTTCAATTCGGGGTTCTTTTTCCATTTCAACATTTTTTTCTTCTTCACCTTTTTCTTCCGCGTGCTCAGGCTCTTCAACAAGCACTTCTTTTTGCTGAGCCTGCTTTTCAATTTCTTCTTTCCCGGCAACAGCCATAGCCTCTGCCGCGGGCTCTTTTGTTTCAACTTTTTGCTTTAGCTTGTCTGTAAAATTAGCGAGCTTTTTCTTTAACAGCCCAAACAATTTAACTCACACTTTTATTTTTTTCCTGTTTTTGCGCTTCCATTGCTTTTTGCTGCCCCACTTGCAGTGCCCTGCCAATCTCATTCAAAACTGCAATAGTGTTTTCCCTTTCCCTAAGAACAGCGTCAAGTTCCTTTTGAATCATTGCTTTTTGCTCTTCCAAGTATTTAACTGTTTTGTCGTAATCCGAGTTAAGCATTAGGTTTCCAGCGTAGCCTGTTTTGAATTTTTCGTTTGAAATCAAGTTTGCTTCAGCGTAAACTCCTGCGCCGAGGTTTACTATGATTTTTTCTCCCTTCACGGATTTCTTTATTTCCTTTAAAGACTCTTCTGTTCCAACTGCCTCGGCAAGCAATCCTCTTATCTCCCTGTGTTTTCTTTCCAGCGCTTCAAGTTTTCCCTGCTGTTGCTGAAACGCCTCTGCTAACTGGGTGCCTGTCAAAACAACTCTTTTTTTGTCCTCAACCATTCAATCACCTATTCCTCTTTGGCTTCCTTTACTTCTTTGATGAAAATTTTTCTTCGCGGTTTTCTGTGTTTTGAGCCAA
>JAFGEM010000020.1 GCA_016931555.1 Candidatus Iainarchaeum sp.
AGGGCCCCTGTCATCACCCTGAAATTCTGCTCTAAACGCCTCAATTGGTTCACCGCTTCCAGGCCGTCTTGTATCAACTATTCTCGCGGAAATAGCTCTTCTATCCGCCTGCATTCTTCTATCTTGATGAAAGGTCTGTTCTTTGCCACGTTGGGAGGAGAGCTTCATTGTAAGCGGTTTTCGCCTTTCCCCTTTTCTCCTGTTTAGAGGGTTTAATCGCCCTTTTCTCCATTTTCCCGGAATCTTTGGCATTCAAATCACCTGTTATAATCTGCGTTTTTCTTGTTTTTAATACTGCCTTTTCTGCCTGCATCTGTTTTAATTTATTTTGTGCCTATTTCCCTTGCATGTCACGCTATAGGAAGGGGGCAAACGCTGAAAGAGAGTTAATTCACTTGCTTTTTGACAAGGGATTCAGTGTTGTGAGAACAGCAGGCTCTGGCAAAACTGCTTTGCCTGCGCCTGATTTGATTGCCCTGAAAGTGGGTAAGCACCTTGCTTTTGAATGCAAAGCCTGGGCTTCAGGCAATTTGTCAATTCCTATTGCCTCTTTTGAGGAATTCATTTCATGGTGCACTAGAGCGGGAGTAGAGGCCTATTTGGCTTGGAAGTATCCAAGGGCAGGATGGTATTTTTTAAAGCCAGGCGCTTTCCATAAAACAGCAAAATTTTATGCGATTTCAAAAAAAGAGGCTGAACACAACAACCAGTATTTAGAGGTAGTTACTGGGCAGCAGACACAATTGAAATCAGAAAAGACGGGTTAGGTTTTTTTATGAGAAAACTTTCTGGATTAGAAATTATTCTTGCTTCTTTTTTTCTGGTAGTTGTTGTATCGCTGCCTTTTTGGGTTCTAAATATTTCTATATTAGTTTATTTGGGATTGGTTTACGCAATTTCGGTTTTTGTATTCAAAAGAATCAAAAAAGAGCTTTCTTCTGCAAAAAACCTTTCCAAAGAATTAAAACAATTTTTGGAAGGCGGGAATTCAATAGAAAAAATTTCCCGTGAATTCCTTTCATGGAAAATATTGTTTCCAATATTGTTTTTCTGCTTTGTTTGTCCCTTACTCGCGTTTTTTTACCCTAATAGTTATTTTTCGCATTTCTCGCTAACTGTTAACGAATTTTTGCTCTCAAATTTTGATGGACTCCTGGTTTTTCTTGTGCTTTGTTTTGTGGTTTCCCTGTTTCTCGCAAACAATATTTACTATTACACTAATCTAAAAAAACCCTGAAAGTTGAGTTTATAATTGTTTTTCAACCCAATTGTTTTAACTGGTTTTTATGCGCGTGCAATTGGAAGACATGATTTATGAAATCAAGTTTCGCTTGGAAAACAATAAAGACGGGTTGCGCAGCAAGGTTCTCCTGAAAGACGCTTTAAAAGCGCTTGAAGATTACAAAAAAATTTTGGACAAAAAAAGCGATTAGCACTTTTCAAACCCTTATTTCCCCTGCCTGCCACATTTTAACAAGAATTTTTGCTGCTTCATGCGTATCAGGAACGCTTCCGCGCAAAAGCCGGTTTTTCTTTAAAGCAATTTCTTCTAAAACTCGTTCAGCATCAGTTTCCTTTACACCAAAATTTTTTTTGATTGAATACGGGTTTTTCTTTAAAAGCCAGTCCACTAACTCTAAACCCACTGCCTCAACATCATGCAGCTGCTCTGGGTTCTTTGAATTCACGAGCATTAATTCGAATTCGTTTTTCTGTTCAAAAGGAATTATTCCCGGGGAGTCAATTAGCATTATTTTTTCGCTCAGGCGCAAAAATTGTTCTCCGCGCGTAAAACCGGGTTTGTGCCCTGTTCGCGCAACTTTGCGCCCGATCAAAGCATTTATTACACTGCTCTTTCCTGTATTGGGATAGCCTACGAGAGAAACAACAGCCCGCTTTTTTGCGCTTGCCTTTCCAACTTCTTCCCGCAGTTTTTTCACCCCTTTTTTTTCGCGTGCGCTCAGAAACACGCAGGGGGCAATTTTCTGCAAACGCTTTTTTTCTTTTTCCAAAACACTGCGCTCAACTAAATCGCTTTTATTAAGGACAAAAACAAGTTTTTTCCCGGAATTCAAAACACGCTTCTCTACACTGCTATTCCGCGTTATCTCGGGAAATCGCGCATCCAGAATCTCGAGAACAACAGTGCTTTGTTCTATAACGCGCGTTACTCTGGAAAAAAAGCCTTTTTTCATAAATAGTTATTTGTTTAACACGCTTTAAAGCTTGCCCATTGCAACCAAAAACAATTAATACTCCTTTCAATCTAATTATATTGCATGTGGAAAAAAATACTTATTCTTGCAATTGCAGTAGTAGTGATTTTGACAGTGCCTGCAATGCTTATTCCCGCTCCAACAGAGGAGATTGAGAATCCGGATTATGTTGACCCCGGGGTTTTAGAAGGAACAGAGTTAACTCAGGATATTCCAAATTTGGGCGACCCAATACTAATTGATGACTGCGACAGCCATGAAAGCGAGTACAATAGAGACAGGTGCCTTTTGTATCAGTCTGAAAATGCTAACTCAATAGAGCTCTGCCGCGGGATTTCTGATGTTGCAACAAAAAACATTTGCATAAGGAATCTGGCAACAATAAACGCCAACACTTCCTATTGCAGTTACATGGTTAGTGTTTATACTCCGGAAGACAATTCTAATGTGAAAAATGCGTGCATTACTGCAGTTGCAAAAGAAGAGGGCGAGGAAAACATTTGCGAACAAATTCTTGATTCAGAGTGGAGAGAGCACTGCAAAAACATTGTTCGCGAATCAATTCCGTTTTAATTAAAGCAATTTCAAATCTTTGATGTGGGGTTCGAGTGCTGCTGAATCTGCGGGCCCTATCCCAACACATGTTGGCTCTCCGGGTTTTACCTGTGTTAGCCCAGCATCTTTGATCAGGGCAACAGTAAAGCTTTTTTTGAGCTTCTGAAACAATTGGACAAGCTCTTTCTTTGAGCCGACTTTTAAAACAACTTTTTTCATTCCAGTTCTGCGCCATGCTTCTACATCGCTTGGCGGAGACTCAAGCATTGCTTCAACGCTTGCATGGGCGCACTGCGCAGCAATCTTTCCTTTCCCCATTTTCAAATCAGTTCTGACAACAATAACCTGCTTTAGCTCCATTTTCACTCACTGCCTTCAAAGTGCTTCTTCCTGTAAAATTCAATTAATTTTTTTACTTCTGGAATGCAGTTCTTGTCCTGCACTCCTACTTTCGTCCTTTTTTGGACATCCTCGAATGTTTTTGCGCCCTCAAGCACTGCCTCTTCAATGTCTTTATTGGTTATTTTTAATGCAGTGTCGATAATTTTTGTTTCATCTTCTTTTACCCTATGAAACTGCTTTGTCTTTTTAAAATAATCATTTATTGCTTCCCTAAGTGCCTTGTCTCCCAACACAGAGCAGTGTATTTTGCGCGCTGGCAATCCTCCAAGCCTTTGCATAATATCTTTTGGAGTCAATTTCATTGCATCATCAAGCTTCATTCCTCTCTTTTCTGCGGCCATTACAGAGAGCATTGAAGTTGAGGCAATTGCACTCGCGCATCCAAAGGTCTGGTATTTGCATTCCTTAATCCTGTCTGTTTTTGCGTCAACCTTAATCCAAATTTTCATTACATCGCCGCAAACTGGCGAACCTATAACTCCAACGCCATCTGCCTTGTAGTTCTGTGCCTCTTCCTTTGTTTTAAAAATATTCCTTGGATTGAAAAAATGGTCTTTTACAGCATCAGAATAAAACCATGATTTTTCCTTTCCAACAACATCTGCTTTCTTCATAAACCCACATCCTTTTTGCCCAATTCAACGGGGCTGATCAACCGCAGGTCAGAAATTATTTTTGGGAGCTTCTTTAAAACAAAATCAATATCCTTTTTTGTAGTGCGCTTTCCAAGTGAAAACCTGACGCTCCCATGCGCTACCTCGTAAGGCATGCCAGTTGCAATAACAACATGGCTCGGCTCTAAAGAGTGGGAAGTGCAGGCGCTCCCTGAGCTGACACAAATTCCGTTCTCATTCAAACGCAGTAAAATTGCTTCTCCCTCAACATCCAAAAAAGAAACAGATGCATTGTTAGGCAATCTTTTCACAGGATGCCCAAGCAAAATTGTTTTTGGGATGCTCTCCCGAATTCCCTTTATCAAATACTGCCTTAAATTTGAAAGCCTCTTTGATTCCTTTTTTCTTTCCTTCTGCGCCAATTCCAATGCAGTTGCCAATCCAACTATGCCCGCAACATTTTCAGTTCCCGCTCTCAATACGTTTTCCTGTGCACCGCCGTGAATCAAGGGCTGCAAAGGCGTTCCCTTTTTCACAAAAAGCAATCCTGTTCCTTTCATTGCATAAATCTTGCTCCCGTTAACAGTCATTAAATCAATGCCGAGCTTTTTTGTGTCAATTTCACTAAAGCCTGCTGCCTGGCAGGCGTCAGTATGAAACAAAACATTGTGCTTTTTTGCAATCGCGGCAATTTCCTTTACTGGCTGAATTGTTCCGATTTCATTGTTAGCATACATGGTAGAAATCAAAATTGTGTCTTTTCGAATTGCCTGCTCCAGTTCATCCAATTTGACAATCCCGTGTTTATCAACATCAACATAAGTTATTTCAAAACCAAATTCTTTCTCAAGCCATTCGCAGGTGTGGAGAACAGCATGGTGCTCTGTTTTCTGCGTTACAATATGCTTTCCCTTGCTGCGCAGTGCAAACGCAACTCCCTTTATTGCGAGGTTCACTGATTCTGTTCCAGAGCCAGTAAAAATAATTTCTTCGGGGTTGCAATCCAAAATTTTTGCAATTTTTTTGCGCGAGGCATCCAAAGCATTTTTTGCCTCCAAACCAAGGGAATGGAAGCTGCCGGGATTTCCAAATTTTTGGCTGAGGAAAGGGAGCATTGCCCTTTTCACTTCGCTTCTCACGTATGTTGTTGCTGCGTGGTCGAGATAAACGTGTTTCAAAAAAACCGCCTTACTCTATTTTTCTGCATCTTCCCTTGCAATGCTCTTTGAAGTGCTTTTCCATTATGCTCAAGAAAGCAGGGGTGCCGGGAGAAGTGTTCTCTATCTCTTTTGCAACATTTGGGTTCAGGGTATAAATTCTCTGTTTGCCCTCTGCTGTTGAAACAACAAAATTGCAGTTTCTAAGTTCTGCGAGTGCGTGGCTTACAGTGCTTTGCTGTGCCCCTGTTTTTGAGACAAGGGTTTGCACGCTCATCGGCTTTTTTGCGAGCTCTGCCAAAATCCTTATTCTCAAATCATTTCCCAGAGTTTCAAAACACAAATGGTATGGCACAGACTTCATATGAAATATTATTCATATATGGTTTTTTAAACCTTTCAGTGCAAACCCTTAAATTTCCCTAAATCCCAATTATTGTTATGCCAAACCCAAAGAAAAGGCAGCCAAAAGGAACTCGCCAGAGAAAA
>JAFGEM010000021.1 GCA_016931555.1 Candidatus Iainarchaeum sp.
TGCACTCAAACCATTATTGCTCCAGGTTAAACCGTCATCAACAGAAATCCAATAGTTTTTGATTCCCGAGCCTCCTGATGTTGCTGTGAATGTTATGCGTGCTGTGTTGCCCGTTGTTGTAACGTTTGTTACTGTTAGAGTAACGCTCGCAGTGTTATCCAAAAGAATATTATTATCAAGCGAGCCAATGCCTGTTCCGTTTGCATCAGTAGCCTGCGCAATAACAAAATAGTTTCCGTCAGTCATTTCACTCGTATCCCAAGAATACGTACAATTAACATCCCGAGTCAAAGTTGGGAAGCTGCCACTGCAAGTATAACTGCTCAACGCTTGGGAAACAATAGTTGTTCCTGGTGCTTGGGTAGTGTTGTAGGATAAGAGTAGGGTTGTAATGGCTGTTGCTGCGGCATTAGAAGTGGAAACATTAAAATCCACTGTAACAGTTCCAGCGTAATTTCCTGCGCTTGGGGAAATAACACTCACATAAGGAGAATTCTGGTCATAGTGGTATCCAGGAGTTCTATTGTAATCAAGCCTATTATCAAAACGCACTGTTCTCGCCTGAAAAAAAGAATCAGTGCCAATGTTGCTGTTGCCGTCTCCTTCCAACTGCGCTATTCCATACGAGTTGAACAAAAAATTCCTATCGGAACCATCATCAATAAATGGAGTTGCTCCGAGATAAACGCTGGCACCACCCTCTGTAACCCCACTATTATTTGTATCATTCGCCCAGTAAACATTATGGTTTGGGTTATTGATAGGAGCATCGTTTTCCGTCAGAACTGCTGTGCCTGTGTTGTAAGCAAAAATATTGTTCTGCATTTTTTCTATTATTGCTCTGGGGCTTTGAGAGTTGCATATTGCGCCTCCACTGCCTGCGGAATTGTTGAAGAAAATATTATTATTTATCTGATTTATTGTGCTGTACGCAACCAAAAAAATTTTGCTGTTGTGTATTGCCCCGCCTGCAACAGTTGCTGAATTGTTTTTGAAGATATTGTTTTCAAGATTTGTTATTGTGCCAGTGGAATTTGAAATTGCGCCCCCACCCTCTGCAGAATTGTTTTCAAAAACATTGTTGTAAATGTTTGTCAGAGTTCCGCCGTTAGAAATTGCCCCCCCGTTTTTGTCAACAGAGTTATTGGAAAAATTGTTGTCAGAAATAGTTGCAATAGTGCCGCTTGCCATTTGTATTGCTGCACCGTAACCGCTGCTGGCTATCGCGTTTCCCGCAAAATTGTTTTTGTACAAATTTGTTATTGTTCCAAGAACTAATTTTACAGGGCTTTCGGTGTTGTTAAGAAAATTGTTGTCGTGAACAGAAGGAAACGTTTCGTTTCCAAAGGTGATTCCAATTGCAGCATTGTTTGAAAAAACATTGTTGTAAATTTCTCCCACAGAATTTGCTCCAGTTTGCAATACAGAAAGGCCGGAATTAGATGTAAATGCGTTATTATAAATCGAGCCAATATGCTCGTCCATCCAGATTGGGCCCGGGTCTCCTCCTGAAGAAATTTGTGTAAAGTAAGCATCGTGAATCGAATTTAATTGTATGGCATTGTATATGCCCCAAGTTGCAAAAGCAATGTTAAAATCGTGCAAATCATTTGCATCCGCAGTCATGCCCGCATCTGTTTCATACCATATGCCCCACCAGTCTCCTCCTGCGGGAACACCATCGCTTACGCCAATGCTGATTCCTACTGAATTGTCATCAGCGGATGTGAATACAATTGGATTTGTTGAGTTTCCGTCTATATTTAGTATGCCGCCCCCCGTAATATAGAGATAAGAGTCGATTCCGCGCTTGAATTTTACTACTGCCCCAGGGCCTATTGCCAGTGTCGCATTATTCTCAACGTTAAGGGTTGCCGCAGTGACATAATACGTGTTGCCGTCAATCCATGTTTCATCTGCTGTTATTGCAGTGTCATAAGTGCATAAATTGTCTGTGCAGGAGTTTGCTGCAAATACAGGCATTGCAAGGCAGACAAGCAAAATAAGGCACAATTGCATTTTCATGTTATAAAATAAGGCTTGCTTTTTAATAAATCTTATGTATTAAAAAAAATGCAATGCAAATCTTTAAATTATGGGAAAACCTCTTTTATAATTGAAATGAACAAAACACCCATTATCGTAATATTCCTTGTTTTTGTTTCAATGGCATTGTTAGGCTGCCTTGAAAGCGATTTTGACAGGGGCATAAAGCGTGTCGAAGAATTACGCGAGAGATATGAGTTGGGGGAACAGCTGGCGCCCTACGAGCCTTATAAACTGTCTGCATTTAAGCGCGAATTAGAGAACATTAAAGCCAATTCAAAAGACGAGGCCCTGAATTCTATTGTGGAAATACAATTGGATTCTGCTGAAATAATTGAGAATGTTTTCTGGGCGGACTTGGAGATACAGCGCATTAACACTGTTGATGTTGACTGCAATCCAGAGAGCCCGCTTAACACCGGAATAAATTTTTTGGAGAAGGCTTTCAACAAAGGCGATTTGGCAGAACGCAGGATAAGCGCGTTTGAAAACAATTACCCTGATTTGGTTCCAAAAACAAGCTCTTTCGGGTTAAGCATATCACGCATACGCGCCCTGAAAGAAGGCATTCAAGAACAGTTAGACTCTGCAATGGAATTAAAATTTTTGGCCTGCACCTAAAATCCTATTTTGGGTTCCCAATGCAGAAAGAGTTAAAATTCTAGCTAAATACTACTTTGTTATGGAGCTAATTAGGGAAGGCGCTGAAGCAAAATTATTCAAAACAAAATTGGGAAACGAAACTGTTTTGCTCAAACAGCGCGTCAGCAAGGCATACCGCAATAAAGAGCTGGACAATAAAATTCGGAAACAGCGCACTACTCTCGAAGCAAATCTCCTGCGCAAGACACGCGGTTTAGGAGTAAATGTTCCGGAGGTCCTTGAAGTTGACAGGGAAAAATTCGGGATTTACATGGAGTTTGTTGATGGTACCCGCGTAAAAGATGTTTTGAATAAAAAAAATTCTGTAAAAATCTGCACTAAAATCGGGGAAAGCATTGCAAAAATGCATTCATACAATATTATCCACGGCGACCTCACAACAAGCAACATACTCCAAAAGCCTTTTCCTGCAAGCAAGAAAAGCCTTGGGAAAAAAAATCTACAGCAGGGGGAATTGTTTTTCATTGATTTTGGGTTAGGATTTCACAGCAAAAAAATAGAGGACAAGGCAGTTGACTTAATTGTTTTCAAAAAAACATTTGAGGCAACGCACAACAAGTTAATGCCGCAGGGATGGAGTGCTATTTTAGAGGGATACCAAAGCACAAATACTGAGGCAAAACAGATTTTTGCACAAATAGAAAAAGTCGAAAAAAGGGGCAGATACCATTAAAAGACCTCAAAAAAAATTTAAATGTAAAATAAAACCAAATTAATGCTCTTTTTAAAATATAAAACCCAAAAAACAATTTTTTTCTATATGCAACTAATTTCAACAAAAAAATTTAAATATGTGTTGCATATTAGTATTTATCATGGGAAACGGCAACAACGGCAGAGCAGAAAAACTAATGGCTAAAGAAAAAAAGCTTACAGAGGAAATAACAGAGATAAGGGAACAATTAAGCGAAATAGAGAGAGAAAAAGCCCCTAAAAAGCTTGAAAAACTGGAAAAAAAGCTTGAAACTAAAAAAGAAGAGTTTTTAAAGACTGAATCGCAGGTCCAGAAATGCATGGAAACAAGAAAGAAAGAATATCTTCAGGAAAAACTAGAGGCAATAGATCCCTCCAAAGAAAGAAAAGTCTCTGATTTGCTGGGCGCAATGTCAAACACAGGCTTTCAGGGAAAACAGCTTGGGTTAGCAGCAAATGTTTTTGAAAAAATGATAAGAGACCCAGACACAACAATACTCCTCGGATACGCGGGATCCATGAGCACTACAGGGCAGTGGAAAATAATAAGATGGCTAATTGAAAACCACTACATTGACGGGCTTGTCTCAACAGGCGCAAATATCTCAGAAGACATTCTCGATGCAATGGGATACGGTTATTACAAAGGCAGCCATGTTGTTGATGATTACGAACTCCTGCAGTGCCAGATAGACAGGTTTTACGATGTTTATGCAGATGAAAAAGAATACAGAAAAATGGAAGGCACTCTCCTCGACTTTATGAAAACACTTCCAACAGACAAAGCATATTCCTCGGCAGAATATTTGCATCTGCTTGGAAAATATTTGGATGAAAAAAACATTAACAGCATTACAGCAACGGCATACAGGGAAAAAATACCAATATTCTCTCCTGCAATGGCTGACTCAGGATACGGAGTGGCAGCATGCGAACTGCAAAAGACAACTGGAAAAATTCCAATAGTAAACCAGTTCAAGGATTTTGTGCAGTTGGGAGAAATTGGGGAAAAGGCAAAAACAACCTCGGTATTTTATATTGGCGGCGGAGTTCCCAAGGATACAATACAATTGGTCGCAGTAATTGTTGATTTGAGCAGGGGCGGAGACATTGTTTATCCGCACAAGTATGCTATTCAGGTTACTACTGACAGCCCGCAATGGGGCAGTTTAAGCGGCTGCACATTCGAGGAAGCAATAAGCTGGGGCAAAATTGATAAGGAAGGGGAACGCGCATTCTGCCATTGTGATGCAACAATTGCACTGCCAATGATAGCACAGACAATAAGCGAAAGAGTAAAAGAAAAAAGAACAGGAAGAGACCTGAGCTTTGTTTTTAACGATTTAAAAGAAGTGGAAAAAATAGGGCAACAGGCAAAGCCGGAAAAAATGGCTGCAACACCCCTAAAAATCTGATTTGCAGGGAAAACAGCGGGGAAAAAGATATATAAACCTTTTCAGGGCAAAATATTTTATCTTTGTTTTATTATTCTCCCATTCTCAATAGAGTCTGGGGGTGAAAACCAGCATAATTAATTTGATTGAATTTTTGTTTTAAAAGTGATTTTGAATGGCTAGAATGCACAGCGGCGCCAAAGGAAAGAGCAAGAGCAAAAAGCCTGTTTCAAAAAAGGCACCTGCATGGGTAGAGTTAAAGCCCAAGGAGCTTGAAGAGGCAATAGTAAATCTTGCAAATGCAGGGCACAGCGCAGCCGAAATAGGGGGCCTGCTCAGAGACCAGTATGGCGTTCCAAGCGTAAAGCAGGTTACTGGAAAAACTGTTTCACAGCTTCTCGAGCAGCACGAATTAGGCGGAAAAGTACCGGAAGATTTAATGAATTTAATTAAAAAGAGCGTAAAGCAACGGCAGCACATGCAGAAGAACAAAAAGGATTTTGATGCAAAGCGCGGCTATCAATTGAGTGTTTCAAAAATAAGGCGCTTAATCAATTATTACAAGAAAAGAGGCAAACTCCCCGGAGACTGGCGTTATACAGAGGAGCGCGCTGAATTGCTTGCAAAGTAATGCGGTGTTTTAATTGAATTTGGAGTTAATTTTTTTGGCGAATAAAAAAAAGGTTTTTGAAAAAAAAGGAAACTTTGAACTGGAAAAAATTTTGAATGAAAGCAATGAATTTTTGGACAAATGGTGAAGGGCATGGCTGAGGAAAAGAAAAAGAAACCGCAGAAACGAGCTACTCTTGACAAGTGGAAGCGCAAAAAATGGTTCAAAATAGTTGCTCCGGATGAATTCAACAAAAAAGAGTTGGGAGAAACAATAGTGGAAAAGCCCAAAAACCTTGAGGGGAGAACAATAAGGACTAATTTAGGGGAATTGACAGGGCAGAGGCAGAAAAGGCACATTAAAGTTGAATTTCAGGTTGACAAAGTCGAAGGTGCACAGGCACAGACACGCGTTGTAGGGCATGAAATAAGCACTGGATTTATTATGCGAATGACACGAAGGCGCACAAGCAAAATGGAGGTTGTTCAGATAATTGAAACAAGCGACGACCAGAAAATAAGAGTAAAGACAGTGGCGCTCTCGGCAAGAAAACTCGCAGTAAACCAGGAAACAGACATTAGAAACCTCATAAAAACAAGCATTGAAAAAAGCTGTTCAAAGAAAAGCCACGGGCAGTTAATGCAGGAAATAATTTTTGGTTCACTGGCTTCAAAGCTGTTCAAACAGGTAAAAAAAATCGCACCAATCAAGAGACTCGAAATAGTAAAAAGCCAATTGGTGTAAAACAAAATGGTTTATGCAGAAGAAACAGCAGTTGTTTTACTGGCGCTGTTAATCTTCTCTCTCTTCTCACGCTCAAAAAAAGCACTTGACTTTGAAGGAATTCTGGCGGGCAACATACTTGGAATAGGCGTGTTTTTGCTTGGAGGCCTCAACTCATTTTTTACGCTCCTTGTTTTCTTTTTGGTTGCAAATCTTGCAACAAAAATAGGCAGGAAAGACAAAACAGAATTTGAAACACGAAGCACTGGAAACATCCTTGGAAACGGAGCCCCGAGCTTAATCTGCCTTTACTTTAATGCGCCCCTAGCTTTTTTCGGGGCAATTTCTGCTGCATTGGCAGACACTATGTCGTCAGAAATCGGCGTGCTCTCCAAAAAAAAACCCGTTCTCATAACAACTTTGCAGGAAGTAAAGCGCGGAACTGACGGGGGAGTAACAAAAAGAGGCTACATTGCAGCAGCAATAGGCGCACTAATAATTGCAGCAATCCACTTTATTTTTGCGCAAAACATTTTTGCCGCAATAATAGTATTTTTGGCGGGAGTGCTTGGCACTACAATTGACTCAATACTCGGCGCAGTTCTTGAGAGAAGAAAAATCCTCAATAATACAACAGTAAACTTTTTCGGTTCAACCGCAGGCGCAATTCTTGCGTTTGCATTCAGCCTGATTCTTTAAGAGATTAAATATTTAAAGAAGATTTGGGTTATTGAATAGCATGAGCCTTGAATTATTCCTCTATTTGGGAGCAAAAACACTGATGCTCGCAGCCCCTTTATACATAACGAATGGTTGTGCTTTGCTCTTTGGAGGCAAAACACCAATGGATTTAAACACAAAATTCATTGACAACAAGCCACTGCTTGGGCCGGGAAAAACATTCAAGGGAAGCATACGCGGAATTCTCTGCGGAACAATTGCATCAGCAGCACTCTTCTTTGCGCTTCCAATCCTCTCAACTCCGGAAGGCTTTGGAGCAAATTACATACTTCTCGGTTTTCTGCTTTCTCTGGGAGCAGTAATAGGAGACATTCTGGCATCATTCCTCAAAAGGCGCTTTGATTTGGAAAGGGGAAAAAGCGTTTTCCTTTTAGACCAGCTCGATTTTATTGTCGGAGGCATTGCACTCGCAGCAATTATCTATGTTCCAAGCATTGTTGAAATAGCACTTTTGGTTGTACTAACTCCAACATTCCACTTGCTTGGGAATTTTATTGCATTCAAAACCAAAAAGAAACAGGTGCCATGGTGAAATACAGCGAAATAATTTTTATAATAAAATTTTTTGCAGTATTTTTGATTCTCCAGTTTTTGATTCTCACACTCCCAATAGAACCATTGAAAAATTTTATTGCATCAACAGAAGCGGGCGCACTTGGAATGCAGTCAGCTGGAAGCACAATTTTTTTTGATTCACACAAATTCGAGGTAACGGAAAACTGCACAGGCCTGCTTTCCGGCGCAATTCTCGCAGCAGTAATCTTCTCGCTCCGCAAGCCAGATTTGAGGAAAAAATTTTCATTTGCATTAATCGGCGCGCTTGGGCTCTTTCTCCTCAATTTTCCACGCATCTATGCCGTGCTATGGGCTGCAAAAGCATTCAATCCGGAATCAGCAGAATTATTGCACGAAATAACATGGATTACAACAGCACTGTTTGTAATAATAATCTGGTACTTTGGAACAAAAAAAATATTAGGAATAAAAAATTTTGGGGAATTAATTTGAACAAACGACTTAAATCAGCAGACATTTTCAAAGGCCTTGCTGTTTTTCTGATGGTTGTTTTCAACTGGACTTCTTTCTATCCAAACATCCCGAGTTTCTTTCAGCACTCTTGGGGGCAAAACGCGCTTACCATAATTGATTTGATTGCGCCAATGTTTATTTTTGCAACAGGATTTTTAGTTACACTTTCATTTGCTCGGAGAATTAAAACCCAAAAGACAGGCGAAATTCGAAAATATTATTTGAAAAAATACGGAAAACTTTTCCTAATTGGAATTGTTTTGGATGCAATAGTAAGCTTTGCATTGTTTTTTACATTCGGAATTCTCGAATCAATTGCCTTCGGCGCACTATTTGCACTGGTCTTAGTTGGAACTTCAAAAAAAATCCGGCTGGGAGTTATAATAGCAATTGCAGCACTGCACTCCTTTCTACTCGGTTTTTCTTATTATACCCAGATCACAGGAATACTGCCGCATGGAAGCATCAATGGTTTCTTTGCATGGGCAACAATTGCAGTATGCGGCTCCATTGTCGCATCTTTTTCTATAGAAAATAAGAAATTTTACAGGAATTCAATTGGAATTGCAGCAGTTCTACTAGGGTTAGGGCTTGCACTTTCAATAGTGTTTCCCATAGACAGGATTCTTGTTTCGGGGAGCTATGTTCTCATAAGCCAGGCGCTGTGCACAATAATACTGGTGTCCTTTGTTTGGCTATTCGACCAAAAGCAAAAGAATTTTGGTTTCCTAAAAAATTTTGGGCAGAATTCGCTGTTTGTTTTCATTTTACAATATCCCGTGCTCTTTGTGCTGCGGAGTGCAGAATTAAAAAATTTTCTGGATTTTTACTCAGGGCTTTTGGCCGCAATAATAATTGCAATAATTGTTTTTTACATTAACAAAGCAATGAACAAAAAGGGAATTAGGCTTACTTTTTAGCCTCTTGTTTTGCCTCTGTTTTCTGCTCGTGTTTTTCCACTGCAAGGCGCGCAAGCTCTCCGAAAGCAGGCCTTGTTATAAGGACTCCTACAAGAACACCCATTGAAGTTGTTATTGCAAAGCCAACAAGCTTTCCCATTCCAAAGCCAATGAACACTATGGGCAGCATTGTTGCAAGGGAGACAGAGGCAGCTGCAAAAACAATAAAGAAAGCGCGCTTTACCCGAGTCACAAGGCTTGAAACCTGCTCTGAAACCTCGCCGCGCAGCAGCTCGTCAGTAATAATTATTTCAGTGTCAATTCCAGTTCCGACAGCAGCAATAATTCCTGCTACAGCGCCCAAATCAAACTTGCTTATCATGGAAGCGAGTGCAACAGTAATAAGTGTTTCGCAAAAAATCATGAATACTAGAGGCGCAGTAATGGAAACAACACGGTAACGGAGGAAAACAACAATTGCAACAACAATAATCGCGAGTATCGCCATCCAGATTACTGTGGAAAGAAAATTTTCCCCAAGCAAAGGGCTTATTGATTCCTTGCTAATGCTTTTTACTGAAACAGGAAGTGAACCGCTTGACAAAAGAATGTCCAGATTTGAAAGCCTTTCCTGTGCACTTTCAAAATCGTTTGCCAAACCAGTAATCTGCAAATTCGTGAGAATTTCGGCTTCTTCCCGCGTAGGAACATCCATATGGGCAACATCCTCACTCAAATTTATTACACTGCGCACTCCAAGCGCATCCCAAATCCATGGCTTTCCATCAATCTCTTCAACATAGCGGATTTCAAATCCAAGGGATTCCAATTCAGAAACTATTTCCGCACCAATAGTTGAAGGCACTATTGCTGTTTTCTTTGCCTGGCTCAGCACTTGAAGCTCTTCCAATTGCTCAGGAGTAAAACCATCTGAATCAATTGTTATATGGGGGGCAGAACCATTAGCCAAAAGCTCTTCAATCCGCAAATCCCCGAAAATGCCGTGTTCAGGGGCCCCTGCAAGCAAGAGCTCGCGGTCTGAAATAAAAAGCGCGCCTGGAATAACAATAACTGCTTCTGTTGGCCTGTCAATAAAGAAAAACGTTTTTTCGCACTCATACTGTTTCCCTGTTCCAGCGTCAAAAGAAATCAAAGCGCATTTATGGAAAGTCAAATCCCTGAAGCGTGTGGCTGCCTTCTCGTTAAGTGTGAACGGGAGATACCATCTCACAAAATCCCCCTCTTGGCGAAAACCATAGCCGTGTGTTGGGTCGCGCGTGATTTTTAGGGCTTCTCCGGTAAACAAAAGGTTTCCGTCAATAGTTGCCTCAAATCTCCCCTGCTTCTGCAGCAAGGATTCAATTCGCGCAACAGTATCAGAGTCTGTCTCGGCAAGCTGTGCCAATACAAACTCGTCTCCAAAAAAGGTTACAGTTGTGTCGCGCAGCCCAGTCCAGTCCAGGCGCTGGGAAACAGTCTGTGCAATGCGCGCTTTTTGTTCGGAATCAGTCACTTTTTCAGAGAATTCAATTGTAAATAGTGTTCCGCCTTTGAAATCAATTCCAAAATCTATGCCCCTAAACCCAAGGATTACTACACTAATCAGGATAAAGAAAATTAAGAGCCAAATTCTCCAGTTTTGCATTAACTTCAAATTCCCACCTTAACCAAATTTCGCAACTTCAAAAACCACGCCTTCCCACAAAATTTTGCCTCTCCAAATTCCCGCCCTATACGCGCATTTTTTTCTCCAATTTTTTCTCGCTTCTCTCGGCATCCCACAAAAGCACTGGGGCACTCCAAAGCCAGGTTCCAATCAAATCCCCAATCAAACCAATGAAAAGAACAGAGCCAATCTCAAAAATCACTTCAACCTGATAAACATAAGACAAAACAATCATTACAAGTACTGCAGCAAGAGTAGTGCCAGTCATTGTAAAGCCAGTCAGCATGCTTCTACCGGCCCTAATGCGCGGCGTTGCCTCACGCCTCTTAAGAATGCGGCTTGCAAGCATTACATCAGTGTCAATACTATAACCAAACAGCATTAGAAGTGCAGGAATAGTATTCAGGCTAATTGGTATTCCAATCAAGGCCATTACACCCAAACAAAATAATTCATCAAACAAGCCGCACGAAAGAACAACAAAGCTCGGAATTAACTCGCGGAAAAAGAAAAACACTACTAATACAACAAGAATGATTACTACTATTACAACATTAATTGCAGTCTGCCAAAAGCTTGCTCCCAGAGTGGGGGAAACCTCTCGGATTTGAAACGCAGGCTCCTGAGTCAAACCAAATTCAGTTACAATTGTCTCCTGAATCTGCTTTTGAATGCTGTCCTTTGCCTCTATGAGCGCAAGAGAAACCTGTTCCACTGCCATTGAAGCATCAGAATCGAGTGTCTGGGGCTCAATCAAGCCAACCAGCAAATCCAGCGCGCTTTGGGCATGCAACTTTGCCTGTTCAGGATTCGAAGACAGTTGGGCGCGTGCAGCCTCAAGTTCAGCCTCTGCAGCCTCAAGAGTCCTGCTGTCAGCATATTTTATTGTAACCCCATAACCAGTGGGCGAGGCAATGCTTGAAACACTCAAATCTGTTAAATCAAATTTTTCCATTAAAATTGATTCTAACTGCGCCCCGTCAATTGGCTTGTCTGTCCTTGCAATAATCAGTGTGCCGCCGGAAAGATCCAACCCTTTTGTGAACCCCGGGTAAACAAAAGCCAGCAGAGACATTGCAACAAACAGGATAACTGCTATTGCAATGTATGGCCTATAGTCACGCTTGTAAAAATTTTCGAACAAACCCGCACCTCTAAAAAGCACTCATTTATATAAAAACCGAACTAAACAATTACTTAACTAAAGGATTAAAAAGATTATTAATTGGTTAGTCGGGATTAAAATGAACCAAGCTTTTCTTCCAGAGCCGCAGGAACTAATGAAAATCGCCCTTTCACGGGCGCGAAAACAGGTAGCAGGCGTAAAAGTAGTTGACAAAAAAAAGCTGCAGACAACACTCGCAATAAAGAGAATAGAGTTTGTCTCAAGGACAATTGAAGCAAAACTCACAAAAACAGTAAAGGATTTTCCCGATGTATCTCAATTGCACGCATTTGAAAGGGAACTGCTTGAGGCAACAATTGACCTCGATAAAACAAAACAGGCGCTGGGGCACTTTACCTCTGCAAGGCGCGTTATCCATGAGATTCAGAGGCAGGAAATAAAACGCGTGCAAAGGCTGCACAAAACACAGGGCAAAAAAGCAGAAATAATACAAAAATCCTTTATTGGGCGGCTCTCAAGCATAGTAAAAAAACTCAAGGCAAGCATTGAAATTTACAACGAAGCAGCAAGGCGCATGAATGAATTCCCAAGCATAGACTACACTGCAAAAACAGTTATTCTCGCAGGCTTTCCAAACACAGGAAAAACAACTATTTTGGGGCGCATTACAAAATCAAAGCCGCGCATTGCAGAATACCCATTCACAACACAAAAACTCCAAATAGGGTACTTTGAAGCAGGATACGAGAAAATACAGGTTATTGATACGCCGGGATTATTGGACAGGCCAATTGAAAAGCGCAACAACATTGAGAAAAAGGCAATTGCCGCTTTAACGCATCTTGCAAACGCAATTGTATTTGTAACAGACCCAACAGAAACCTCAGGTTATAACCTAGAGGAACAGTTAAACCTTTTGGAAGAAATAAAAAAAATAATTAAAGCGCCAATTATTATTGCAATTAACAAGGCAGACATTGCAACAAAAGAACAGATTGAAAAAGCAAAACAGGCAGCGCGGGGAGAAATTGCATTAGAAGGCGAAGGAATGGAAAGCACGCTAAAGCAAAAAATTCAGGAAAAAATAGGCATCAAAAAAGTTTAAATACTTGAAAAAAGATATAATACAAAATGAACGCACCGAAAGAACTTTGGATTGCCCTAATTTTTGCAGTCATGCTAATAAGCGCAGGCTTCTTCATTGGCCAGACAAACAACATTATTGGACAGGCGCAGGGAACAAAAATAACAGGAACAATAGTTTTAATGGACCAGACTCAGGGAGCAACACACTCCGGAGCACTGCACGCTTTCAGCCTTCCTGGAACAAAATGCGACGTAATAGCAACAGGCTGCGGGGGAAGATTCTCGTTATGGGACACTGAAAGCGAAGTACTTATCCCAAACGAATTCCACGACAACGGCAGCACTGAAGAGCGCATTGATTTGGACAGTTCCTCAGAAGCAAGAAACCAAACCATTGGATACATTTACAACAACCTTTTGAACCAGCATGTAGGAGAAACAGAAGCAGACATGCTGCAAAAACTGAGAAACGACGGTTGCCCAAACCTTTTATTTGTAAGAGACCTTACAGACAATGCAAAATTATACGAATGCAGCGCAGGCTCTGGGAATTATATTATAGTGCAGCACCAGCCTCTAAGCACAGACCACAAGTGGAATGCATACGGAGTAACAGGGGGAGGATACGACATTACAAACGGACCTTGCAGTGCATTCAAAGCAACAGGGCTCCCAAGCAAAAACTATTTAGTAATGAACACAGATGTTAGAGACTCCGCAATACCCACAATACAAAACCTTTATTACATTCAAGTTGCTTATTCCTGCAGTTAAAGGCAAAAAAAACAGGCATTTGCCCGCTGACAGCACACTCTACAAGCCACTAATTAACAAATCAAATAGCGGAACTTTGCGCATTCCATTTAAATTCATTATTGTTAACTAATTTTTATAAGCCTCGCGGATAGTAATTCAATTTTTCGCCTGGTGCTATTTTGGGTGTTTTGAATGACAGAAGACATAAAAAAAGAAACAAAAGAATTAGTCAGCCTAATGCAGGAAGTCGTTGAGGATAGAAGCGTGCCACGCAACATTAGAAGCGTTGTAGAGGCAGCAATGAAAGCAATTCAGGAAACGAAAGAAGCGGCAGCAAGCCTAAGCAATGCCATCTATATGATGGATGACATAAGCAATGACATTAACATGCCCTCACACACGCGGACAGACATTTGGGAGATAATATCCAAAATCGAGGCTATAAAAGAAAAAGTGAAATGAATGCCTCTAACCCAGACAAAAGAACAGGAAATAGTTGGATACGCCTCTGAAAAAAACCTTGCAATAGAAAAAGACGCATTGGAATTGCTTGCAAAGGCAGACGATTTCCGCAAAATAATTGACCAGGCATTAAGCGAAAATGAAAACACGTTTTTTTTAGGAGTAAAAGAAATCGAGCAACGCCTGATCAAAACAAAAATGCCCCAAGTCGAGGCACGAACAACAATCCAAGGAAAAGGATTCAAGCCAGAAGCGCGCGGCATGCCAAAAAAGCTGAGGATTTTAGAAGAATACGATGTAACAAACCAAAGCTGTTCAGAGGGCACAGTAAAAAACTTTTTGGAATTATTCCAGGGAAAATTTGATCTGCTCTCTGAAATGCTGCGCAAACGCCACAGCCTCCAGCCAAGGCCAATAAACAGGCTGCGCACTATTTCAAAAGGCAATGCAATTGACTTGGTTGGAATGGTTTTCAAAAAATGGGTTACAAAAAACGGGCACCTCGCATTCCAGCTTGAGGACAAGGAAGCGCGATGCATTGCACTTGTAATGAAAAACGACTCAAAAATAATGCGCACAGCAGAAACAATTCTCCCAGACAATGTAATAGGCTTAAAGGCAGTCAAGTGGGGAGACGACATGGTAATAATAAAAGAAATTTATTTTCCCGATTTGCCACTGAGAAAACAAAAAACAATTCAGGATGCAGTTTCAATTGCAGCAACCTCTGATTTGCATGTAGGAAGCAAGCTGTTTCTCGAAAAAAGCTTTTACAAGTTCCTCGAATGGATTAACGGGAGAATAGACAATGAAAAAGAACGCGATAAGGTAAGCAGAATAAAATATTTAGTAATTTCAGGGGATAATGCAGATGGGATTGGAATTTACCCCTCACAGGTAAACGAGCTTAACATAAAAGACATTTCAAAGCAATACGAAACATTCGGGCGCCTTGTAAAAGAAATCCCCGAATACATTGAAATACTAATTATTCCGGGACAGCACGATGCAGTAAGATGGGCTGACCCAAAGCCAGCAATTCCAGAGGAAATGCTGCAGGAGCTAAAAGGATACAGCAATATTCATTTGATGGGCAGCCCAAGCTGGGCAGAAATAGAAGGCTTTAAAACAATGATTTACCACGGAGACTCGCTGCATGATTTGATTGGAAATGTCTCGTTTTTGGATTCAAGCAGGCCAGCAGAAGCAATGGTCGAGCTTTTGAAAAGGCGCGATTTAATGTCGGGCTACGGGATAAGGCACCCGTATGTGCCTGAAAAAAAAGATTTTATGGTAATCAAAGAAGAGCCCGACCTTGTTTTCATAGGAGACATGCACCACAACAATTACGCAAACTATCGCGGAGTCCAGGTAATCAATTCCGGAACATGGCAGGGAAGAACAGCATACCAAGTAAAATTAGGGCACACTCCAACTCCGGGCATTGTTCCGGTTTTGGAATTAAACACCGGAAAGCTAATTGAAACAAAATTTATTGAGGGAGAAAATGCTTAGAAGGCCGCCGAAGAAAAAACTCTCAAGAGAAAGGCAGAAAGCATTCTGGGAAAAATACGATGCGGGAAAAGTCAAACCTGATGCAAGAAGGCAATTTATTTTGGGCTCTCTAAGGTACAGGGCGCCTGTAAAAGCAAGCGCAACAATGATGGGAACTGTAAGGACATTCGAGGATTCGGCAGGTTTGAGGGCGCATTTGAAGCTTGTGGAAAGAATAAACAAAGTTGGAAAGAGAACAAAATTCAGTTACTTTGTTTTTCATCCAACACAGATCCTTTCAGCCGACAGAAAAAATTTGAGAACTCTTGAACGGGTTTACAGGGCGCCGAACATGCTCCAACTGCTCGGAAGGCAATTTAATTCTCCATTTATTGAAAGTTTTATGAAAAAAATGGGCCAAAAAAAAGTTGGGATGGCAGAATTGAGAACACAACTGGAAAGAGCAAGGAAAGAAATAAGGCGCAAGATTGGAAGGGAATTTGACGATGACCTGACAAACTTTCTTGTTTTGGATTATGATCCGGCAACAAAAAAGCCGTTAATTGTATTTGTTGACCACGGGCATTCAAAGCCAGCATAAGGTGAAAAAAAATGCAGATTAAGCTTGAATTGGAAGCCGAAGAGCACATTCAAAAGTATTACGCAAAAATTGTTGAAGACGCAATGAAAGAATTTGACATTGCAACGGACGCGCGCGCAAAAGGCCTTGACATAAAGAGCGAGGTTGAAACAGTGCCAGTACGAGATTTGGCTGACAGGACAGAAACAATTATTGGGCCAATTGGAATTGCAAAACGCTACAGGGATGTTTTTGCAGAAAACAATAACGACAGAATGAAAACTGTTTTCCAAATCTGCAAAGAAATTATTGAACAAAAATGGTGCAAGATTGAAGACATGGAAAAAAGAGTAGAACAGGCAATCAAAACCTGCCTAATGCTGATTACAGAGGGCGTTGTAGTAGCGCCGTTAGACGGGCTCCCCGAAATAAAGATAAGCACTAATCCTGACGGAAGCAAATACATCAATCTCTTTTACGCAGGCCCAATAAGAGCTGCAGGGGGAACAGCAACAGTACTCCCACTAATTCTCGGGGACTATGCAAGAAAATTGTTGGGTGTGGACAGGTACAAGCCAACACAGGATGAGATTGAAAGATATGTAGAGGAATGCTCAATCTACAATGAAATAATGAGCCGGCAGTACAAGATAAAGGACGAAGAAGTGAGAAAAATAATTTTAGGCTGCCCAGTCTGCATAAATGGAGAGCCGACAGAGGAAAGAGAGGTCTCAAACACAAGAGACATTGCAAGAGTACAGGGAAACCGTGTTAGAGGGGGCATGTGCCTTGTAGTAAGCGAAGGAATAGGCTTAAAGGCAAGCAAAATACTCAAATTTGCAAAAATGATTGACTTGGATTGGAGTTGGCTCGAGGGAATCATTAAAGTCAAAAAATCTGATTCCGGGAAAACAGAATTAGTTCCCATAGAAAAATTTTTGGAAGGAATGGCAGCAGGCCGCCCGGTTTTCTCCTACCCAAGCAGAATAGGCGGCTTTAGATTGAGATATGGGCGAGCGCGAAACATGGGGGCAATGGGAAAAGGAATTCACCCTGCAACAATGTTTTTGCTTGATGAATTTGTTGCAGTTGCAACACAACTGAAAGTAGAGAGGCCGGGAAAAGCAGCAGGCATATTTCCAGTTGACAGCATTGAAGGGCCCATTGTAAGGCTCTTGAGCGGGGAAGTGCTGCAGGTAAATTCTGTGGAGGAGGCAATGCAGGTAAAAAACAGGCTCGAAAAAATCCTTTTTTTGGGGGATATGCTGGTTACAATAGGAGACTTCAAGCACTCTGCACACCCTCTTGTCCCAATTGGATATTGTTCAGAATGGTATTCCTGTGAAATTGAGAAAGCA
>JAFGEM010000022.1 GCA_016931555.1 Candidatus Iainarchaeum sp.
AGCAATAGAGTTGTTTGGCAGGGCTACAAGAGTTCAAATGTTTTGACTCTAGAGTATAGGATTGGAAAGGAAATTGCCAACATTAATCTTGCAGAGAGCATAAATGCATTGCTCAATAGCCCTTTGTTTCTTATTTTTGTGGCTTCTTTGGTTATTATTGCGGGAATTTTAATGGTAAAAAAGAATTCTATTTCCGAGAAAATAGAAAATTATATTGTAGACCACTCTGATTTTGCAGGCAAGGAAGAGCTTGGAAATGACACGGAAACAGAGAAATTCGAATAAAAACCACCCAAAAACGCTATTTGTAACTATTTAACGTTAATAATTATGTTTAAATAGGGTTTTTGACTAATTTTATGTATATTGGCGGGCTTTCAAAGCATAAATCCCACTGCTTTTGAAACCCCGGAAAAAAGGGCATTGCATGCTATTCGAATTTTTCCACAGCCTGATGAGTTTGGACATTAACTGGTTCGTGACTTTGATAGGCAATAATCTAATCTGGCTTTTCATGTTCACTGCCCTGATTTTCTTCTTCTTCAATGGAAAAAAAGTAGTTGCGGGAGTAATAGTTTTTTCACTTGTTGCCTGGGCTTGGATGGATTTTGAAACATACGGCGGAATAGTGATTTTTGCAGGCGGATTCCTTGCAATATATTATATTACAAAGCTTGCAGTGCTAATGTTCGCAGAAAACACGCCAGAATTAAGCAGCAAGCTAATCTGGATTACGGAAATACACGGAATACTCTTGATTGTAGCATACAACATTTTTATGAGGTAATGAAAAATGAGTTTTACAAAAAAACTTTGTTTGCTGGTTGGATTTGTAGCAGCATTCTACTTTCTGCTTTTCCTAGCCAGCTTTGGCGGAACACAATTTTTCGGAGCATACATGTTCACGGACATTGGAATAATTTTCTTTATACTACTTGTGTTTTTTGAGATATACTTTGTAACAATGTGATTCAAAAATGTTCTTAGAACTACTCTCGCATGCGCTCTCCCTTGACGGGAATTGGATAGCGGAGCTTGTGCTAAACAACATTCCATGGGTTTTTTGCCTGCTAGCGTTTGTGTTCTTCAACAGCGGCGGAAAAAAGTGGATTGCGGGCTTCTTTTTTACAGTGGGATTGCTTTACGTTGTAGTTGACTTGTTTGAAGTAATGCACTGGATCTTCTTTCCAATAATAATGTTTATTCCGCTTAACATGGCACTCGCAACATTTTTGGAGGGAACCAGCTGGCACAAGCACGAGCTCAAAATAATTATGGCTTTATTTTTGGGATTGTCCTTTATATGGACGTTTTTTGTTTTAGGGTGATTAAGAAAATTGAAAATTTGGTGATTTAATGGGAGAGGAAAAAACAGAGGGCAGAAAAATAATTGATTCCGCAAGCAATGCGCTCGCATTTACAATATTCATAATTGTTATTGGCTGGCTCTTTGGAATCCCGGAGGCCTTTGGCCAGGCAATTTCAATAATTGGATTTGCATTGATATTCCTAATGTTTTACGCAATACGCTAACAGGCAAAATCAAGGGGCAACAAAGCCATAACAATACTCTGCAAACACAAGGACTATCTTTTTTTCCGCAGGGAAGAATCACAGATATTGCATTTTTTGAGTTTGGTTGTGTTTGAAAATTCTTTTCCGCAGTTCGAACAGACTGTGCGCAGGGAAATAGGTTTTTTTATTTTCTCATGAAGAACTGGTTCAAAATCAATGTCAAGGATTTCGCAAAAATTTTGTATGCTGTAATCGTCAGTAACAATAACGCAGTACTTTCCCAAGCCCCTGCACTCCATTCCAATGGAAAGAAGGGACAAATCAGCCTGGCTCAGGCGGTTAAAGCCATAGAAAGCTGCTTTTTTCATAATCCTCGCGAAAGTTTCGGGGCGCGGATCAACTATTTTTAAAACGCCTTTTTGGATTCCCGCGTCTGCAAGGCTTTTGCTGCGCATGTCCTTGAGCTCTGCAATCAACAACGAGGTCATTAAATAGCGCTCTTTTGCCTTGAACTCAAAATTGAAATTATTCAATATGGCTGAACTGTCAAGCAAAAAATTTGTTTTCATAAAAAAAACCGTTTTTCTAGAAAAGTCATGTGGGCAAAACTATAAAAATATTTTTAAAAAGGGCTTTGCAGCTATTACTTTAGTTTGAAAGGCAAAGTGGGAACTATGGAATTAAAACAAACAGCCGAGAGTTTAAGTGACATAGAAAAAAAGACTCTCAAAGCGCTGGAACAGGAAAAGTTTATTGGGTTAGAGGAGCTTAGCAAGAAGAGCAATGTGCAGATCGACTCAACAAGAAGAGCAATTGCATGGTTAGAGGAAAAAGACTTTGTGGAATTGGAAGAAAGAAAGGAATCAAGCACTGAGCTTACAGAGCGCGGCAAAGAGTATGCTTTGAAAGGGCTGCCCGAGGAAAACATGCTGAAAACACTCCAGGGAATTGGAGGCGTTGGAGATTTTCCAGAGGTCATGAACAAAGCCGGTTTTTCAAAAGAGGAATTCAATTTTGCCCTTGGATACAACAAGAAAAAAAATTTTATTTCAATCCTTCCCGGAGAAAAGCCCCGCATTCAGTTAACGGGAGTCGCGGAAGAAATCAAGGAAGAGAGCCTGCAGGAAACCCTGAAAAAAATTGAATCAGGGGAAAAAATTGAGAATGAAAAATCAAGGGAGCTGGAGACACGCGGGCTAGTGAAAAATGTTGAAAAAACAGTGCGCAAAGCAAAACTCAATTCACGGGGGATAGAAGCACTAAAATTGCTTGGAACCATAAAACAGCGCGCATACAATATTCAGGGAAAAGTGCCCGAACTTTTTATTGGAAAAAAACAGCCCTATATGCGGTTTCTTCTTGAGGCACGCAGAAAGCTCGCGGAAATCGGTTTCATTGAAATGGAATCACCGCTAATTGTTTCAGAGTTTTATAATTTTGATGCCTTGTTTCAGCCACAGGGGCATCCTGCGAGGCAGTGGAGCGACACATATCAGTTAAAGAGGCCAAAAAAAGGGGAACTGCCCGACAAAAAAATTGTTGAGAGAGTAAAGGCAACACATGAAAATGGGTGGAAAACAGGAAGCAAAGGATGGCAGTACACATGGAGCGCAGAAATTGCAAAACGCCTAATGCCCACTGCGCATTGCACTGCACACTCTGCACGGCAGCTCGCAAAGGGCGTAAAAGTTCCTGGAAAATACTTTGCTGTGGCGCGCTGCTACCGCCCGGATGTTGTTGACGCACGCCACTTAATAGAGTTTAATCAGATGGAAGGAATTATTATTGATGAGAGCATGAATTTTAGGAAGCTCCTTGGAATGCTGAAACAGTTTGCTGTTGAGTTTGCAGGGACTGACAAAGTAAAATTTGCTCCGGATTATTTTCCGTTTACAGAGCCAAGCTGCGAGCTGCAGGTAAAACACCCAAAACTCGGCTGGGTCGAGCTCGGGGGATCAGGAATTTTCAGGCCGGAACTGGCCTTGCCCCTTGGAATAAAAGAGCCGGTGCTTGCATGGGGCATTGGAATAGACAGGCTTGCAATGGTCAAACTTGGAATAAAGGACATCAGGCAATTGTTTTCCGATGATTTAAACTGGCTGAGAAATGCAAAGGTGGCACAGTAATGCCAATGCACCCTAAAATATTGGTTGCCTATGAAAATAGGGAGATAACATTTGATGATGCAAAAAAAATGCAGGGAGTAATTGAGAGCGGCTCAGAGCCAAGCAAAACAGTGATAAAATCCTTGGAGCTCGGCGCTTCAGTGCAAGAAATAAGCAGGCAGTTAAAAGCGCTTGAGGCCGGAAAAGTGCGTCTGCGGCAGGCTACTGCGACAATAAAATATCTTGGCAAGGAAAAAGCGGGAAAAAGAAATCTGGCTGAACGTGCAAAAAAAATACAAAAAAGGAGAAGATTGTAATGCCTTCGCTTGAAGCAAGCAAAAAGGATTTGGAAAAACTAGTGAAAAAGAAGTTTGCCTGCAAAGAAGAGCTTGAAACAGCTCTTGAGTTTGCAAAGTGCGAGCTTGACAGCATTGAAGGCGATAAGCTTAGCATTGGGGTAAAGGATACTAACAGGCCTGATTTGCTTTCTACAGAGGGAATTGCACGCGAACTTAGAAGCAGATACACTAAAGACAGGGGCGTGCCAAAATACATGGTAAAGAAATCCGGGGTTACGCTTATTGTTGACAAGAATGTTGCAAAAATACGACCTTGCATTGCAGCAGCGCTTATAAAAAATATTAAGGTAACGGAAGATTTTCTGATTCAGATGATTCAGCTGCAGGAAAAAGTCTGCCTTACTTTTGGGAAAAGAAGAAAAGAGGCGGCAATTGGATTGTATGACTGGAAAAAATTGAAAGCTCCAATGCACTACAAGGCATTTAAACTGCGTGAAAAAAAGTTTATTCCGCTCGAATACAAGGTTGAAATGGATTTGGAAGAGATTCTTTTGGAGCACCCAAAAGGCAAGGAATACAAGCATCTTTTGGAGGGCTTTGACAAGTATCCCCTTCTGTTGGATAGTAAGGGGGCAGTGGCCTCAATGCCCCCAATAATAAATTCCCAGTTAACGGGAAAAGTATCCGAAGAAACAAAAGAAGTGCTTGTCGAAGTAACAGGCTATACTCAAGAGACAGTTAACACTGCATTGGATGTAATGGTTTCGGCAATTGCAGAGCGCGGTTTTAGCGTGTACAGTGTTAAAATAAAATATCCCGACAAGACAATTGTTACTCCGACATTCAAGCCAAAGAAAGTTACAGTTAATCTTGGGAGTGTAACGCGCTTGACTGGATTGGATTTAACGCCAAAGCAGGCAAAGGAACTATTAGAGAAAGCGCGTTACAATGTAAGGACTGCAAAGGGAAAACTCTTGTGCGAGTATCCGAGTTATAGGCAGGATATCCTGCACGAGGTTGATGTAATAGAAGATGTGCTTATTAGCACTGGCTACAATAAAATAGAGCCCGCGCCTGTTGAACTCGCATGTACTGGAAGCGAAAGCAGCGAGGCTCTTGCAATGGACAGTGCGCGTGAAATTTGCGTTGGAATGGGCTTGCAGGAGGTTTTGACATTTACAATGACCAGCAGGGAAAAGCAGGCTAAAAAAATTGGCTTGAAGGAAAATGATTTTGTTGAGATTGCAAACCCCGTTTCAATTAATTACGAGGTTTTTCGGAAAAATATTCTCCCGGAATTATTGGATTTTTTGGGCAAAAACAAGCACTGCCTGTATCCCCAAAAGATTTTTGAAATAGGAAAGTGCCTCGAGCTTGATGAAAGCAAAGAGAATAAGGTTAGGGAGCCCGTAAAACTGTGTGTTGTTTTGAGCGGAAAGGGCGCTGAATTCACTGTAATAAAATCTGCGTTGGACGCACTCTGCAAAAACATGAATTGGGAGCATTCAATCGAAGATTCTAACATTAGTTTTCTGGAGAAGGGAAAACAGGGAAAAGTAACAATTGGAAGCAAAAAAGGATTTTTTGGGGAATTGAACAAAAAAACTCTCGAAGAATTTGGATTGGAGATGCCTACAGCGTGCTTTGAAATTGAAACCTAAAACAAGCGTGTTTGATTTGGAGAGTCCTCTGTAACAGGCTTGTGTTCTTCCTGTGCACTATCGCCCTTATCTTGAATTTCTGCTTCTAGGGGCTGTAACCTTCGCTTGTTTGCAAACTCTTTTTTCCTTATTTCACGCGAACCTTCAAAAATCTTTTGGACTTTTTTTGTTGTAGGCTTGCTTCCCAACAAAAAAGCTATTTCATTTTCATTCAAATCAAATTGCGCCGCATACTTTTCCGGGTTCTTTGGAAAAACCATTTTAAAGTAAAACAAGTCGTTTGAAATAAAAGCGCGCGTGCTGGAATGCAGTTGAGAGCCAATTTTTTTTGCCAATGCCTTCTTAAGGTTTCTTTCTCCCTTGTTGGAGCTCAGTTTTCTCAATAATCCGGGAAATTGGTATTGTATCCATCCCCCGTAATCACGGCTTCTGCTCAATGCAACTCCGCTTGTCATTAGTTCAGAACTGTAGCGCTTGAATCCATAGTGCTGCCTCCGCATTATCCTGCCCTCAAAAATATCCGCCCTTGAAAGCTGTTCAAAAGCATTGCCAATGTCCTTTTTTTCCTTGAAGTGCCGCGGAATGTTTTCCTCTATCCAGTTCATTAACATTTCACCCGAAATATCACTCTTGAATCTTGCTTCACGCGCCTCTGAAACAGTGTTGGCTTTGAAAATTTTTTCAACAACCTTGAAAATATTTTCCTGACGGGCGCGAAAGCCGAGGCTTTTAAGGGAATCCCCAGATATTTTTCCGGTAAAAGAAAGTGTCTGCAGGTCAAGCAGTGCAGAACGAAAATCTCCCGAGCACGCGCGCGCAAGCTCTTTTACAGCGTCCTCTTCAAAATCAATGTGCTCTATTTCACAAATTTCGCGCAATCGCTTTGCAATGCTCAGGTAATTTATTTTTTTGAATTGCTGCAAATCACACGAGCCACGAAAAACCGCCAGGCTTTGCTTTGCATAAATGTCATTTGCCGTTAGAATAACCGGATTCTGGGAAACTTTCAAAATCTTGGATATTGCTGCAGCACCGCCCCTGTCCGAAGATTGCAGACCATCAACCTCATCCAAAAGAACAAGCCGCGGCTTTCCTGAAAAAGAAGAGGTTTGCATTGCAGCGCCGGCAAGCCTTTCAACATTTTCTTTGTTGCGCAAATTACTTGCATTTAACTCGAAAACACTCCAGTCAAAAACTTTGGCTGTAAGAAGCGCAAGGCATGTTTTTCCGACTCCGGGGGGACCGTGAAAAAGCAGGGGCTTTTGTTTTTTCCCCTTTTCCCAGGCTTTTGCCCAATTGCACGTTTTTTCAACTATTTCTACATTGCCGATAAACTCTTCAAATCCCTTTGGAAAAAACCTGTCAGTGAAAAGCATTGCCATAACAATCTCTTGGAAAAAAAGCTTTTTAATTGGCCTTTGTTTCAAGCGCAACTCTAAAAATTAGTCTTTATGGGCTTCGCTTATTTGCTCTCTAAGGGCTGTAAGTTTTCTTCTCTCGCCCTTTCTTCTCTGGTTTTTTCTTCTCTCAACACTCGGCTCTGATTCGGAGCCTTCTGCCCAAACCCTGCGTGTAGTGGTTGCCTTGTCTCCCGCTCCCAAGCCTTCAATGCGCTTGGGCCCCTCTATTACGGTATGTTGCCCAACCTTGCCATATTTTCTTCGCTCTAAGTCCTTTGGCCAGACTTGCTGTTTGTCCCAGTTTCTTCTCCCAATGTCAATTTTTGAATTGGAAAGTTTGGCGCGGGGAAAAGAACCTCCGGAAATTGAAGGTGCTTTTTCAAAATGTCCGTCAGAAACAGTAGCTATATTTGGTTTTGCCCTTCTCACTTGTTTCCTTCTATCTGCACCTTTCCTTCTCTCCCTTGAAACAATTGCTGGTTTTCTGCGTGGCATTACTATCCGTATACAAAATATGCTTGGGAATATTTAAAGTTTTTCTTTAGTCATTTTCAGGCTAAGTGCTGGGTTAATTTCATACTTGCTGCACTTCAGGTGCATTAATCTCCTGGTTGCCGCTATCCCGTATGGATTTTAATAAACATTCCTATTTTTTTAATTACAATGGATAAAGAAAGCAAAAGGGTTTGCCCCGTAGAACACGCGGGTTCTCTTGAAAGCAGGTTCAGGAGGCTTTTGCATAATCCAAAAAAAATTCTTTCCCCGCACGTTAAACCCGGAATGAGTGCTCTTGACTTTGGATGCGGACCCGGCTTGTTTGCACTAGAAATGGCAAAACTCGTTGGTTCAGAAGGAAAAGTTGTGGCAGCGGATTTGCAGCAGGAAATGCTTGACAGGCTTAAGGCAAAGCTTGCAGGAACAGAACTGGAAAGCACAATCAAGCTGCATAAAACCAGCGAAAACAAAATTGGCTTGAATGAAAAGTTTGATTTTATTCTCGCATTTTACGTTGTTCATGAAACACCGAATACGGAAAATTTTTTTAGGGAAATCAAATCGCTTATGAAGCCAAATGCAAAGTTTCTTGTTGTGGAACCAAATTTCCATGTTTCAAAAAAAGAATTTGAGGAAACGCTTTCCATTGCAAATTCAGTCGGATTAAAACTGGTTGAACAGCCCAAGATTTTTCTAAGCAGGTCCGCGCTTCTTCAATTATAGGATTTGCGCCTTTTCAAAACCAAGTGTGTTTTTTGTATTCTTTGTACTGCGGGTATTTCTCTTCCAATTTTTTTTCCTCGAGCCTTGCCCAGTAAGCCATGTGCAATACCCAGATAACAGAGGATGCCAGTGTTGCAATGCTTTGCGTAAAAATTGGCAAACCCACAACCCAAAACGAAAAACCAAGGTAAATTGGGTGCCTTACTTTGGAATAGGCGCCTGTTGTGTTGAGATATTCTTTCTCGGCAAAACCTTTGGCGCCCTTGTGCGACCACACAAAAAAGAAGACTCCCAGCAAAAACAATAACAGGCCGGAGTATGCCAGCCAGCTGGGAAGCGTGGCTTTGAAAGGGTCCAAAGAAACCATTGAAAACCAAGCAAACCAATAAACGAACACCAAAACGCTTATCCGCCTTAAATGCTTTTCCTTCAACTGGATTCTTTTTTTCGCCTCGAGCGAATGCGCCATGGAACGGACAAAGTAGCATATGAAGCAAATTCCAAACCAGAAGAAAAATAATTCGGCCACAATAACATAACCTCATGAAAATTTAATAATTTTTGGGTCAAACAACCAAAAAAAGGCATAGAAAGTCGGTCGTTAATTATAGGCTCAGGATTGAGTTAACTCCGCGTTTGCCAATACTTTAGCTTATATTAACGAATTTTTTTTGCCAAACAGGTTGGGCAAGTTCTGTTCTTTGCTTTCTTGTTGTACTGTATCCTGAAATTCCTTCTGCATTCATCAGAGCAAAAGCAGTACTCTGACTTTCCAATAGCTTTAACAAAAGGCAATTTTTCTGTTTCCTTGCCGCACCAAAAGCATTTCGACACTTTTTTCTTGTTAAGAAATGAAAATAAATCCAAGCCAGCCCCTTCTGAGAAAATTTAAACAGGCTCAGGGTTGAGTTGTATCATCATTCTTGCGTCTGAAGGTGTTAACCTCATCATCGCCCGAAAAAACGTAGGC
>JAFGEM010000023.1 GCA_016931555.1 Candidatus Iainarchaeum sp.
ACCTACACTGGTCTTTAACGGCCTTGATATTTTCACTAAACTTGCCCCTCTAATAAAAATAGGCTTAGCACTTGTCCCCTCTGCTTTTGGAATTTTCAACTGATTGCCGCCAACACTATTCTGGGGCTCGCTTGCCAATTCAACAACACTCCCCGCAGCCAAATCAGGAATACTGCATCTTGGATTGGCAGGAGAACCATAAGGGTTTCCTGAATCAGTGCAGGTGTGATTGCAGCGAATTGCACAACCACCCTCCCAGCAATATCTTTCTCCTCCGCAATCAACATAATGCGTGTAAGGGCCATTGCCCGCATCCTTATAGGGTTCGAGCCCGCTTCCAAAATTATAACATTTTTCGGGCTTAGTGGCACATGTTTCTCCCGAACCTAATTTATACATCCAGTGAGACTCATTAATTCCAAAAGGCACATCCGGAACTCCAATAGGCGGAATCCAACTGCAAACACTCGGTTGCCCAATGCAACTCCAAATTACATCGCCCTTGAAATTCGTTTCAATGTGACAGGATGCATCACAACCATCATTAGGACGCGCGTTGCCATCATCACAAGCTTCCCCAGACTCAACAACGCCATTGCCGCAGGCAGCGTAAACACTGGAAAAAATTAGAAGAAACGCGAGAAATAAAAAAATTTTTTGTGAGAACATGCCAGTATAAAAAAAGTCCCAATGAAATATAAGTCTTACTTGTTAGGAGTTTCCTTTCAGCTCAGAAAGCTCTCTCAAACAATTCTCATTCTCCTGATTCAAAAGCGTGTTCTGTGACTGGCACAAGCGCAATTGCTCTACTTTATGTGGCTCGAGCAAAGGCTCAATGTAAAAGTGCTCTATTACTGCGCCGACAACAATGCCAAAAATGAGAAGGCACGCCACTAAAATTTTTGTAGTGCTCCAAAAGCCTTTCTTCTTTTTCCGCTTCCGCGGCTGTTCATCCTCTTCCTCTTCATCTCTTGCCATAAAAAAACACTCATATACTAATAGAAAAAGAGGTTATTAAAACTTGCTAAAAAAAACAGGCTTTTATTTTCTTCTTCTGTGCATATGCTTTGGCACTCCTGTTCTCGGCACTCTTCTCTCTTTTCGGGCGCGCAGCCCAGGGTATTCAACCTGTGCAGAGCCTAAAGCGCGCACTGAAGCAAAAAGCCCTTCAACTGCAGTTGTTTCCGGAGAAATCAGTTTTTCCGGGTTGCGGGCAAGATTCTTGACAAGCCCGCGTTTTAACAGTGTTTGGCGAACATTATAATCATTAAGCACAAGCTTTCCTTTGGAATCAAGAGTTGCACCGGAAGCCAGTGCAACTGCAATAACAAGTTTTTCCTTTAGCCCGCAAGAATTATAGGGCGTGTGGAGCTGCATTAATGTGATTATCCTGCGGTTCATGCCAGTAATCCCTAAAATATGCTGCCCTCTAATCCGGCTGTATAATTCCGCAATTTCATTTTCCCTTGAGCCCATGCAAAGCCACAAATTTTTTTTACTTTAAAACACTGTGTTAAATTCAATTGTTTTTTATTTTCAGTTTTTTTGCTCCGCTTGAAAGCAGTACAACCCGGCTTTCTTGGGATTCCCCTGCAATAGTATAGTTTAAGTGGTTATTAATTTTTTCTGCAAACTCCTTAACCTCACTATGAAAGGGCATGTTTTCTTTTTTCATGCGCTGCCTGCTATAACCCAAAAACATGTAGCCTTTAACCTCAACAAAATTAGGCTCTGCCTTTTCAATTATCTTTGCAAATTCCTTTTCATGCGACATGTTTAACCCGCGCATTGCAGTAATCCTGATTGCCTTGCGCGTTGAAAGAGAGGGCAAAAGTGAGAGGGTTTCATTAAACCTTTTCCAAGCATCTTTCAAGAGAGGCCTGTCAAGCTTCTTGAAAATTTGCTCGTCGGGAGCTTCCATTGAAATGTAAAGCTGTGTCGGCAAAGACAATTTTTCCAGAACCTCGGGATGAAGACCGTTAGAAACCAAAAAAGTAGTGAACTCTCTCTTATGAAACTCATCAATCAATTCCGAAAGTCTTGGGTAAAGCGTTGGCTCTCCAGATAGGGAAATTGCAACCTGATTTGGGTTAAGGGCTTCCTTGAATTTCTTTTTGTTGAGGTTTTCGTGCCCAGGAAAGCCGGAAAGGAGAGAGCGCTGTGCTTCAATAGATTGGGAAATAATTTCTTTGGGTTCATCAATTGGAAATTTATTCATGTCTCCCGAAAGTGTGACTTCTGTATTGCGCCAGCAGTAGAGGCAGCGGTTGTCGCACCAGAAGAGAGAAGGAGTCATTTGAAGGCACCTGTGCGAAGGAACGCCGTAAAATTTTTGTTTATAGCACACTCCTTTGTTGCGCAAAGAACGCTTTGTCCAGAGGCATGTTTTTACTGCACTGTGCTTATGCTTGCCTACAATTTTGTATTGTTGTTTTTCATAATTTTTGATTAAATCCAAAGGAATTTGGGTTTTATACATAAGCATATTATTTGGGGAAGAAATTAAAAAAGTGTGTTACGGCCTGCGCCTGCGCTTTGGATTTCTGGGGGGCTTGGGCTTTTTTCTTGCAAAATGCGCTTTGAAGCGCAATAAATTTTCATCAGCAATTTCTCTTCTCTGCCCGCGTATTGCCTCAATAAGAATTTGCCTTGTAATCGGCTCTCTTGTTCTCTCCAATTCCCGCATAAGCCTGCCTAAATCAACCATTTCCGCGCGCACAAGGGCATCAAGAGCTTCCCTGTCTTCAGGAGTAAGCTTCACTTGCTTTAAAAGCGCTTCGAGTTTTGGATCCATCTGAAAAACACCCAAAGACTAAATTTTCCCTTATGTATAGTTGCTTTGTGGAAACCTTTATAAATAAGTTCGTGGTTATTAGATAAGTTATAATTAACTTAATAGAGTAAAAGGGGTGGAAGCGTGTATAAGTACACTGTAGCAAGGCAACTGGCAACAAAAAAAGTAATTACAAACCGCGGAGATGAAGTTGGAAAACTCTCTGATTTGACTATAAACGAGGCAAGCGGAGAAATTGAATCTCTTGTTGTAGAGCTTGACAGAGACAGCAAAGTAACAAAGAGAATGGGCGGAAAAGAAAGAACTATTCACGTGCCATATTCCGCAGTAACAGCAGTAAGCGATGTTTTTATTGTTGACGAGAGAGAGCTGACAAAAATTCAGGAATAAATTAATCTGCAAATTCTACTGTTAGCTGCCTCTTTTTCAGGTCTAAATCAGTTACAAACCCAAAACCCGACAACTTATACATAATAGTTTTTTTGTCTGCCCCCTTTCCAGAATGAATTGTTTCAATTGCGCGCGCCAATTCAGCATAGTGCGCATAAATTGCTTCGCCTTTTTTTCTGTTCAACTCAATTTTGCTTCCAAACTCTGCAACTGATTTTTCCTGCAGGGAAATGCTGTGTTTTAACTCAGAAATTTTTTTATCGGAAACTGCACTGCCTTTTTGTTTTTTTGATTCAAGGAAAAGCGCAGAAAAGTTCTCAGAAAAAGCAGAATTCAATGAATCGAATTTTTGAATGCCCTTTGCAGATGACAGGGGGAACGGGAGAATAATTTTTTCGGAATTTTTTTCCGCTAAAACAGGAGCCAGCTTTTTCTTTTCCACAGAATAAAATTCGCGCATTAAATTGGAAATTTTTTTAAATTCATTTTGGGAGATAGTTTGCGCGGGCCTGTCTTTTGGAAGGGCAGCCCTAAAGAGTATTTCCTCTGCAATTAAAGGGGCAATGTTTGCACTGCGAATCAATGCAGATGCAATGCCCGCATCACTTGATTTCACTGCCGCTTCAAGGGCTTTTTCAGGGGAAAGCGGATCCAAGCCTTTTGAAGCGGGAAACTTGTAAGGTGCGCCTTTTTCGAGAACCCTGTCCTTCCAATGCTCCCTTCTCGCAACACCAAGAATCTTCATTGCCTTGTCAGCCAGGATAACATTGCCTTTTGCGAATAACTCTAAAACCAGAAAATAATCTGCAAATTCAAGCACAACAACCCTGTCAAAATTGTGCTGTTCTGCTTTGAGGATTCTCTTTCCCTCAAGGTGCTTGCGCAAAAAGCCCCCAAAACCCGAGCTCTGCTGCTTTGCAGGAACAGAATAAGTTGCAAAGAATAATATTTGCTGTGTTACAATCAAGTCCTTGCTCCCCTGTTTCGAGTGCAGCCTTATCTTTAGCCAATTGTTCTCCAATTCCTGCACTTTTTTTACAGTACTCCCTTCAAGCAATTCCTTTGCTTCGAGAACAGCATAAGCCAGAGTCAAATTTGTTATCTGCATTAAAGAAAAATAGTTGCTCTAATTTAAATAGGTTTTCAGTGCAGCAAACAAAGTTAATAAATAGGTTAAAACCATAATTTAAGCAAGTGAATAATTGTGAATGATATTGGTTTGAAGGACAGTGTTTTTAGCGACAAGTCACTCCTAATCAAGCCCGTTGCTTTGGAAATGACTTTCTTTGCAGTGCTCGCAATCATATTCCACATACCAGTATGGGGCACTATACTCGGGGGCCTTGTTGCAGTCATAGGCGTGCTATTGATGTCTTTCAACACATACAGGATATGCAAAAAATCAATTCAAGAGCACGGATTTAATTTTTCACAATCTGTTTTGCTTGCATTTACACAGGCACTAATAGTCGCGACATTCTTTCTTTTCTTTTTCACTATAACAAGCATTGCGTTTTACGAGATAGTATACCCAAACTATTTTCCAACGCTAATGGAGGATACAATTAGTTCGCTTGGCCAAGAAGACAGAATATTCTATGAAAGCATGGGCTATGAAACCTCAAGCTGGTTTTTCATAATAACAGTTTTTTTCCTGTTCATTCCAGTTCTTGCAGGCGCAGTATTATACCGTGTTTTGCTTGCACTGGTTATAAGTGGCATGAGCCTGCAGGCCAAGCCAGCCTCCGCCCGCATAATGGTACTTGCGGGCATTACTGTGCTGGCTGTTGTCATTCTCGACTCAGGGCTCACTGGATTTGTGTTGTTTTCAGCAGGGCAAAAAGGTGTTTTTGAGGCACTTGGAAACATGGAAGAAAATGGATACCCTGGTTTTGGAGACTTATTCGGATCAGGTTTTAAGGAAATGGAGCTTTTGGATGGCAAAATAGAAGCCTATGAATTTGACAGGGATTATGCCTACTTTTCAATTGCGTTTAGGTACAACAAGTCTAGCCCAAAAAAACTGGATTTAAAATCATTAAATTTGGTTAAAGAGGGAAAAGGCTGCACAACTGTCTTATTCCAGAGAATTAGCCGCAGTAACACTGCAGGGCATGAAACAGAAAGCATATTTGCAGAAAACCAAGAAATAGAGCTATTATATCGGGACACACTCACTATTCAGGGAGTCTTAGGAGGCACTGAGTGCGGAATGACGCAGCAGGACTTTAACTATAACCTTTTTTTTACGCTTACAGGCAATTCAGGCACAACTAACGAGAGTGGAAGAATAAGCGGCAATTATTACATTGTTGAAACACCCGATGCAGGATATTATGAAACAAAAGCATTCTACAACTGGCAGACAGGCTCTTATACCGCAAGCGAAGAAAACTATCTTAAAGCAATAGAGCTGGAGCCATATGCAAGAGGCTATGTTATTGATTTGAAAACAATGTATTTTGAAGCAGAAGAATATGAAAAAGCGGCTGCTTTCATTGACACTGTTATTGCAAGATTTTCAAACGAGATTGAACTGCAGTATGCAGGAGGAAGAGCATACCACCAAATAGGAAACTATGAAAAAGCGCGCGAATATCTTGAAAATACGCTTGAGCTTGACAGCGAGCACAACGGCGCGAAAAACCTTTTGTTTGAAACCTACCTTGCGGAAAAAGATTATGGAAATGGAAAGGCAAAAGCATATGCGCTTTTAGCTGGAACACCAAACGACCCTGATTTGTATTATTATCTTGGAGTGTTTTCTGTGTATCAAGAGGACTATGCAATGGCTGAGGAAAATTTTGAGAAGTGCCTTGAATTGGATGCTGATGCAATCGGCTGCCTTGACTGGCTTGCAAGCGCATACGCAAACCAGGAGAAGTATTCTGAAACCAAAGAAACTGCGGAAAAAGGTTTGGAATATTATCCCGAGGAACCGCGTTTCCTTTACTGGCTCGGGGTAGGGCAGTATTACACGGGCAGCATAGAAGAAGCAATATCAAACCTTGAAAAGTCCCTTGAGAGTGAACCAACAAATGCAATGGCCTGGCTAGTGCTTTCTTACGCTTACTCTGATAACAAGGAAAATGAAAAAGCACAGGAAGCGCTTAGAAAATACGAGGAATTACAAGCAAACTAAGGTTTTTTGAATGAAAAAAACCGTTATAATCCTGCTCCTGATTTTTTTTGCATTAAACTGCGCTGCAGCAGATGCAAATATAGCCCAAGAACTAGAAAAAATATTAAATCAAAAGCAGAGCCTTGACATAATATTTTTTGAACAGTGCGTTATAAGCCCCAGTTTAATAGACTGGCAGTGCAAAGCATTGGGAAATGAAATCCAGACTCTTGATGTGAATGAATCAAACACTCTGCTGAATTATGGAATTGAGGTTTACAACAGAACAAACAAGAGCATGAAAATATACTCGTTAGTGAAGAAAGATTCTTGGAAGGAAAACTCTTTTGTAATGGAATTGGAGGCTTTTGAAAAAAAGCGCGGCGATTTTTACATTGACGTAAATTATGCGGGCAAAGAATTTGAAGAAATTGAAATCGCAGTGCTTGGCTTGTCTGAGGAAAAAAACATTAAAAAAATTATTTCAATTCAATTGGACTGGAAAGAATACGGGCTAGTGAAACAGGAGGTTTCCGGAATTGTTTTGCCGAGCATTGGAATCTCTGCGCTCGTTCTGGCAATAATGAGCATAATTGCAATAGGAATAGTTTTTTCCGGGAGAAAGCAATTGCCGCCTGAAAAGGGGGAGAAAACAAAAAACATTTTTGCAAGAATAATACTGCACCCCGGGTTTTGGGTTATTGCGCTTGCAATTGCCGCATGGGACACTGCTTATACCTTTAACAGGTATTTCAATGCAAACGATGTAAGCTATACAATAGAATCTTTTATTGTTTCAAGCGTTTTTGCAATTACTTTTCCGCTAATATTTTTGATTATAATCTGGCTTGTTGACTTTTACGAAAGAGAGCCCCTGCACTTTATAATCTCCATGTTTCTCTGGGGAATGGTTGCTGCTGCAATCTCGCTTGTCCTGAACACAGCCATAATAGGGAGCGTTGGAAGCATAGGCATACTGGGATTTATTTTCGGGGCAATTGCAATAGCGCCTTTAGTAGAGGAACTTTCAAAAGGGCTCGGGGTTTTTGCAATGTCAAAACACAGGGAAATGCAGGGCGCTTTAGACGGAATTGTATACGGCTTTTGCATTGGGCTTGGATTTGCAGTAACAGAAAACCTTTTATATTTTACAAGATTGTCGCCCGCAATATTCGGAGGAAATCTCACAGACTGGCTCTTTGTACTGTTTTACCGCTCGCTCTTCTGCTGCCTGAGCCATGGATGGATGACTGCAACAACAGGCGGGCTGCTCGGCTATTTTAAGAGAAAAACAGGCAGCAGCAAATTGCTTTACTTCCTTACTGCCGTATCCGGAGCAATAATACTGCATGCAACTGCAAATGCAAGCATTCTCCCCGATGCAATAACATCACTAATGACAGGGAGTTATATTCCGTTCTTCAATCCACTAGTAGACACTGGACTGACACTCATATTTGCAATTGCAATATTCGGATACCTGCGCAAGGACAAGGAAAGGCTTATGGCTTTGCTCGGCAAAAAGAATAAATAGACTAAAAAGCATTGTTATTGAGATGACATGCCCCCAAAAGTAAATAGAAGGAAAAGAGAAAGAAGAAAGGGAAAAGAAAGAAGAATTCCGAACAACGGCAAAAGAATGTTCTATTTAGAGGAACCCGGCAGAGTCATTGCAGGCATTGATGAGCGCAAATCAGAAAGGCGCAGGCCCACAATAAAAAATTTTGATGAAGCAGTGAGAAAAATAATTGAACGGCACAGAGTAGCGCACGAAAAACGCAATACAAAAGTTGCAGGAACAAGGGCAAAACAGCTTGTCAGGAGATTGGATGCAACAATAGAATTGGGGGAAACACTGGCTGGACAGCAAGCCAATTCAAGCGAGCCAAATGCAAGGCAGGTTAAAGCACATCTTGAAAGGCAGGTTAGATGGCTGCGCGAAAAAAGAAGAGAATATGAAAGAATGGCCTACTAAAAAAACTATTTCAAATACTTTAACATTAGCTTTGCCAGTCCCGGCCTCTGCACAAGCTTTTTTCCGAACAAAACAAGCTTTGTTTTCTTGTCCATGTCAGCAGAAGAGATTTTTAGCACGTCTTCAACAGTAACAGATTTAACCAAATATTCAAAATCCTCATCAGAAAGCTTTTCAAGCAACAAGCGCACTCTCAAGCGCTTCTTTAAGGAATCTCCTCTCTCCAAATACCATTTCTTGTTGTATTGTGAAAGGAATTTTTCAGAGTAATCCCCTTTTTTTACTGCCTCTGCAATTACATTTGCGGCAATATAACCTGCTTCCATTGCAATTCCAATTCCGCCCCCATGCACTGGGTCAACCTGATGCGCTGCATCTCCAACAACAACAAGATTGTCCTTAACCATGTTCTCCAAAAAACCGCCGACAGGAATAATTCCAGCGTTAACCTCTACAACAGAGCCTTTTGCCAGGCCAGGGTGCGAGGCAATAAACTTGTCCAAATATTCTTTCGCAGTCTTTTTTTCAGCACCGCCAATTCCAATCCCAACATTGGCAGTGTTCTTCCTCTTGGGAAAAATCCACACGTAACCGCGAGGCGCAACATTGTTCCCAAAAAAAAGGTTGATGTTCTCTGCAGGATAACCGTCAATATTTGTCATTTCATACTGGTATCCGGAATCAACATCAATTAGCTTGTTGCTTGTCTCTAACCCAAGAAAGCGTGCAATGCGCGAATCAATTCCATCCGCTGCTACAACCAATGGAGCGGAATAAGTTTTCTCCTCTCCCATTTCATTAACAGCGAGAGTGACAGAGTTATTTTTGCGCTCTGCACGAATAACATCTGACTTCATTTTTAATACAGCGCCTTTTGATGCTGCCTCAATTGCAAGGTGCTTTTCAAACATTTTCCTCTCCAAAACATAGCCCTGCGGGCCTTTGGATTTCAGGGAAATGCTTTCCATGCTTGGGGCAAAAAGGCTTGCCCCCTCAATTTTTTGGACAGCCCATTCAGGGTTGGGAGTTAAACCAAGGCGCTTAAACCACGAGTTTCCCAATCCCTCAGCGCATCTTTTTGGCGTTCCAATTTCCTGCTTCCTGTCCAATCCAAGCACTTTGATTCCTTTCTCAGAGAGCTTGTTGCAAACAGCCAAGCCTGCAGGCCCCAATCCAACAACAATAACACCAAATTTTGACTCCATAAAAACCAACTTTGCATTAGAACAAATTCCTGTTCGCCAAACAAATCACTTTTTAAGCTCCCTGTCCAAAACATTTGCCCCTACAGGGCATATTAGAACACAGGCATTGCAGTTAATGCATTTTGAGTTATCAACCACAATCCTTGTTTCATCAAGCTTTAAGGCAGCTACTGGGCAAAGGCCTACACAGCCGCCGCAGTAAAGGCATTTTTTTGAATCGTTCTTTATACCCATAAAAATACACAAAAAAGCAATTTTTTTTTAAATTAAAATTTTTTTGGACTAATTATGAATTAAATTGGATTAGGATTATTAATAAAAAAACAATTAAAAAGGCTTATTTTAGGCAAAAAAAATTTAAATGTGGTTAAAATGTGCCTTGCAATACCCGGAAAAATTGTTAAGCTTAAAGAAAATGGAAAAACCGCAATAGTGGATTACGGAACCGAAAGGAGAGAGGCAGGCAACATTATAGGTGCAAAAATAGGCGACAATGTAATTGTACAGCACAAGCTAGTTGTGGAAAAAATTTACGGAGAAGAATAACTGTATCCGAAAAACCCACGCAAAGTGCAAGTCAGGGAGGCGGGAATCTGCTTATTTTTGTTGGCAATCAAGGAATAGCGGAAACCCGCCATAACTAGGTTTTAAAACAAAACCACGGCTTTTTCATTTAACGGGGAAAATAGGATTATTCTTACTTGTAAGAAAATCTTATATACTGGTTGGCGCATTATTTGTATGAGGTGATTTAATGCGGCAGACTGTTGAAACAACCAAAATGTCCACCAAAGGCCAGGTAATAATCCCAAAAGAAACAAGGGAATTCACTGACAGCAAGCCAGAAACAATTTTTACAGTGTTCCCTCTCAGCAGGGAAATCATTGTGCTAAAAAAGCTTGACAAGGAAAAGGTTGTTGCAGAATTCAGGGCGGTTAGAGCGAAAGTGAAAAACAAGCTTTCTGAGGCAGAAGTTAATGAAATCATTCACAAATCAAGATAAGCCAAAAGTTGTGCTGGACACAAACATAGTTGTTTCCGCGCTAATTGCAAAAGAAGGCGCGCCAGCAAAAATCTTCGAAAAGCTAATTCTCACAGAGATTGAAAATTACACAAACAAAGAAATAATCCAAGAGCTCAAAGAAGTCCTCAAGAGGCATGAAATAACCAAAAGAACAACCAAAAAAGCGAGAGACTTTACCCTCAAACAATATCTGAACAACTCAATACAAATTGCAACAAAAACAAAAGTAAAAGCTGTTGAACACGAATCAGACAACAAATTCATCGAAACAGCCCTGGAAGCAAATGCAGAGCATATTATTACAGGAGACCGGCACTTGCTGAAAGTTGGAGAATTCCAAAAAATAAAAATAATTAGAGCCAAAGAATTCCTGCAAAAATAGGAGGCCCGCGTGCAAATCCGGGAGGCGGGAATCAACAGATTCACGCCGACCAAAAGCATTTTAATTCCGTATTAACATTATATTAATGTGATGTTAATATGCCCACTGCGATTGTAAAACTTGATGAGGAAGCCAACAAAGTGATTAATATTGTCAAGGCAAAGTATGGTTTGAACGACAAAAGTGCAGCCATAAACAAAATGGCTCTTGAATATGAGCATCAGCTGCTTGAACCAGAGTTAAGGCCAGAGTACGTTGATAAGCTGAAAAAAATAAAGAAAGAAAAAGCTATTCCTGTGAAAGATATTGACAAGTACTTTGAAGACCTTAAAAAGAGATGATGAATCTGGCTTACTCTCTAAAAAGAAAGCCACATTTGGACAAAGTGTTTTCCAAAATAGCAAAGAAAGACCCAATTCAACTCCAAGCAATTTGGAAAAAAATAAAACAAGTTTTAGAAGACCCGCACAGGTTTAAACCGTTAAGTGCAACAATGAAAAACAAAAGAAGAGTGCACATTTACAAATCCTTTGTATTGGTTTACGAGATTCACGAAAAGGAAAAAATCGTCGAGCTTTGGGATTATGACCACCATGACAACATCTACAAATAAAGTCAGAGTAACTTGTTCTCGCCCTCAATATTCTGCAGAGTGTATTTTCTCAGTTTTTTGAATTCGCTTGTTTCAAGGATTTGAATTGCGTTGCCCCAGTGCACTGAAACAACATCTCCAAGCCGAGGCTTTAGATTGAATGGGTTTTCAAGCGCCCTGAATTTCTGGTCCAAAACAAACTTTCCATTTAAAAGTTCTAACTCTGCAGCCCGCGCCTTTAGCTTGCCGTTTTTTGCAATGCTTTCTGCCTTTGCCCATAGGATCATGCAATGAGAAAGATTGTCTACAAGCGGCTTGAGTTTGGGAGTAATAAAATTCACATGAAGCACGTGAAGAGAATGATGCGGAAGCATGTTCACAGGCAGTGAAGATGCTTTTTCCTCTGCAAGCTTTTGCGGCAAACCAAAATTTTGGAGAGAGAGAATTGTTTTTTGAATTTCCCTGCGCTCAATGTTTTCAAGCAAAGAGTTCCCAATCCAATACGCTTCCACAACATCGAAATCATAAGCTTGTTTTGAATTTTCCGTGGCAATTAATTCTAGGTAAGAGTGCAGGCCAAAAAAAGTGTCTAACAGTTCTTTTATGCGCGGCATTTTTTCCTCTGAAGGCGCCCTAATAAAATCGCAAAGCTCGCTGTGCGCGTTTTCTTGGCCGCAGTAACCAAGCGTATTTGTAATTAGAGCGTACTTGCAGCAAAAAACCAGAGCATCAAGCTCAGTGTTTGACAAAAGAAAAACCCTTTGAGCGGAGAACTGAAAAGGCAAAAGAGGAGGCAAACAGCAATGTTATTCCGGATACCGCGAGAACAATCCCAATTGCATGATTAAAGGAGAGTGCTGTGTTGAAAAAAAGCATTGAAAGCAACAGTGTAACTGGCTGCCCAAGCATTAGCAGGGCTGTTGCATGGGAAACAGGAATGTGTTTTAGCCCGGAATAGAATGTGAGCACGTAAAGGAATAAAGGAACTGCTGTTATGAGAAGCCATTGGAACTGTTCTGTGTTCATTTCAAACGCAAATTGCAATTGGCTTGTTGCAGCCAAGAATGCAAGGAGGAAGAGCGAGCCGAAAAACATTCTTCCAAAAGCAACTGTTCTGCCGCTGAGTTCTCTGAGCGCGTGCTTTGAGATTACATTCTCAGCAGCCCAGAGCATTACGGCAAGCAGTATGAGAAAGTCTGCTGCAGTGAATTGCGAAACAAGGTTAAAGAGGAAAAAGTTTGATGCAAGCAAGAGGGCGGATGCAGCAAGGAATTTTTTGCCGAGCTTTTCCTTGAGAAAAACAAGCGCGAATAATGAAGCAAAAACAAACAATGATTTATGTATGAACCCTGCATTGAGCGCTGCAGTTGATTGCAAAGCGTAAAAAAAGAGGAGAAACGGAATTGAGCCTCCCACTAATCCAATTAAAGCAAGCTTGAGCCAGTTTTTTCGGGGAAGAGATTTTATTGCGGGAAAATCCTTGAGCAACAGAATCAGGGAGAAGAGAAATACTGCAACAATAATGTTCTTTAATGCAGTAAAAACAAAAGGGTTTGCATCCGCAACAGCGAATTTATTCAGGAAGATAGAGAAACCGCTGACTATTGCAGTCAACAAAACCAAAAAATAGCCTTTGTGAGAATCTAACATGCTATTATACGATTTTATAAAAACAATTAAAAAACAATATTTGCGTTCTTTTCACTAAGCCGATTCACACAAGCAAATTGTTCTTTTCCGCCTTTCAAAATTGCACAGGAATTTTGTTCTTTTCCCCAGGCTTTTCTTTCCAAGAAAAGGCTGCAATTTGCAACAGCAAACTATTCTTTTCCCCAGGCTTTTCTTTCCAAGAA
>JAFGEM010000024.1 GCA_016931555.1 Candidatus Iainarchaeum sp.
AAAAGTTTGCTGAAGCAAGCCATAGGTCGAGGGTTCAAATCCCTCCATGCCCATACAATTACAGGACAGGGTTAGCATGTTAGAGCCGTTTTCACGGGAAAAAGAAGAGGAAATAAAAAAGTTCTGGGATGCGCGCAAAATAATGGCAAAGGCGCGGAAAAAGAATGCCAAGGCCAAAAAAACATTTTATTTTATGGACGGGCCGCCTTACGCAACAGGCCATATTCACATGGGAACTGCCTTGAACAAAATTTTGAAGGATATTTCAATGCGTTCAAAGCGCATGCAGGGCTATGACGTTTTTGACAAGCCCGGCTATGACACGCACGGCATGCCAATTGAATACAAGGTTGAGCAAAAATTTGGTTTCAAAACAAAGCAGGATATTGAGGCATTCGGAGTAGAGAATTTTGTAAAGGAGTGCAGGAAATTTGCAACAGAATTCATTGGAGTAATGAATTCAGAGTTTGCTGATTTGGGAGTCTGGATGGATTGGGATAACCCTTACAAGACACTTGAAAATGATTATATTGAATCTATCTGGTGGACTTTCAAAAAAGCAGATGAGAAAGGTTATTTGTACAAGGGGCTTTATCCTATTCATGTTTGCCCGCACTGTGCAACAGCAGTCGCCTTTAATGAGATAGAATACACTAAACAGAGCGATACTGCAATTTATGTGAAATTCGGGGTCAAAGGAAGTGAAAACAAGTATCTTGTGATATGGACTACAACACCATGGACTCTGCCAGGGAATACAGGAATAATGGTTCACCCGAATTTTGATTATGTTGAGGCGGAAGTGGGGGGCGAAATTTGGATTGTTGCAAAGGAAAAGCTCCAAGAATTAATGGACACTATTGAGGCAGGCTATGTTTTAAAGCGCGAGTTCAAGGGGAAGGAAATTGAAAACATGGAATACGAGAACCCGCTACAGCATCATTTGAAGCTCCCGGAAACAAAAAACGGTTACAGGGTAATTCTTTCCGAGCGCTATGTTAACCTTGATGCTGGAACAGGATTGGTTCACACAAATCCGGGTTGCGGAAAAGAGGATTTTGATGCGGGAAGAAGAGCAGGTTTGCCTATTCTATCTCTTGTGAATCTTGACGGCTCAATGAAACAAGAGTGCGGAAAGTATTCGGAGAAGATTGCACGCGTTGTTGATGCGGAAATACTGGAGGACCTCAAAAATGGGAATGCCCTTGTGTATCAGCACCCTTACACTCACGATTATCCCATATGCTGGCGCTGCAAGAGCCCGCTCATAATGATTTCAGTTGACCAGTGGTTTTTGAGTGTAAAGGAAATCCAGAAAAAGGCAATTGAATTGAATAGGGATGTGGACTGGGTCCCGAACTGGATGAAGGACAGAATGCGTGACTGGCTCCAGAATATTTATGATTGGCCTGTTACACGCGCGCGTTACTGGGGCGCGCCATGCCCCATATGGCTTTGCGAGTGCGGAAAAAAGCTTGTTGTAGGGTCAAAGGCAGAGCTTGAAAAGGCCGCGGGAAAAAAGCTTGGGAATTTGGAGTTGCATAAACCGCATATTGATGGGCAGGTGCATGTAAAATGCTCAAAGTGCGGAAAGGAAATGAAGCGCGTTCCAGATATTTTGGATGTCTGGTTTGATGCGGGAACAAGCAGCTGGGCTGCCCTTGGCTATCCAAAATCCAAAAAATTGTTTGATAGGTATTGGCCCGCTGATTTGAATATTGAGGCCACGGAACAAGTGCGGGGCTGGTGGAATGCAGAGCTCTTGTGCTCGATAATTTCCTTTGGAAAAAAACCGTTTAACGCAATTGCGGTCCATGGAATGATTCTTGATTTGGGAAAAAAGAAAATGTCGAAATCCCATGGAAACAATATCTCGCCAAAGAATGTTGTTGAAAAATATTCACGGGACTATTTGAGGTATTTCCTTGCAAAGAAGAGCACTGGACTGGACATGGTTTTTGACTGGGAGGCAATGCCCGAGATTCACAGGTTCTTTAATGTGTTCCTAAATACTTACAATTTTGCTGAAATGTATCTCAAAATAGATTTCTCGAAAAAAACAAAGCCAACTGCAAAAGAGTTAAAGGCAGAGGACAGGTGGATTTTAAGCAGGTTTAATTCTCTTGCAAAAGAGTGCACTCAGGCTTACAATGGCTTCGAATTTTACAAGGCCGTTAATTCAATAGAAAATTTTGTTATGGAGGATTTGAGCAGGAGCTATATCAAAATAATCCGCAATAGGATTGGAACGCAAACCCAGAAAGGCGTGGAGAAAACACTGCGCATTGTATTAATAGGTACTCTCGAATTGCTTGCTCCCATCGTGCCTTTTGCAAGCGAATTCATTTACCAGAGCCTGCGCTCAAAAAAAATGCCGGAATCCGTTCACTTGCTGCAAATTCCCGTATTTGAGAAAAAACTCGAGGACAAAGCTCTTGAAAAGGAATTTGAAAAAACAAAAGAGCTTTTGCAGGCTGCGCTTGCACTGCGCGAGGAAAAAAAACTGCGGCTGCGCTGGCCATTAAAAGAACTTGTCATTGTTTCCAAATCAGGGAAAGAATTCAAAAAGACAAAGAGTGTTATTGCAACAATTGCCAATATAAAGAAGGTTTCCGAGGCAGCAAAAATTCCAAAGGGAGAATTTGCTTCCAAAAAAATGGGCAAATTAAAATTGTTTTTGAATACAAAGGCAGACGCAGGGCTTAGGGAAGAATGGGAATTGCAGGAGTTAAGGAGAAAAATACAGGAGTTAAGGAAAAGGGCAAAGCTGAAACCCGGGCGGAAAGCTGTTTTGCTTTTGGATTCTAGTGATAAAAAGTTCCTCAAAAAATATTCTAAGGCAATCCAAAAGGAAACAAACACAAAAATAAAGCAGGGCAAAGGTGCAATGGAAAAGCTTCTGGACAGGGAATTCTACATTGAACTGGAAACAAAGGGGAACTGAACTGGTTTTTGCAAGGGAAAAAAAATTGGAATGCGATTAAAAAAGAACAGAATTGGTTTTTGAAAATGAGAACGTGATTTGCATGGACAAGATAATTGATTTTGATTTGCAAGGAAAAAAGAATGCTGCTGATTTTGTTTCAGGGTTGAAAAACTCTGGTTTTCAGGCTCAGCATCTTGCAGAGGCAGTTGAAGTTATTGAAAGAATGAAGAAGGGCAAGGCAACTGTTTTCTTTGGATTTACTGCAAACCTTGTTGCCTCTGGATTGCGCGGGGTAATCCGGGATGTTTGCAAAGCAAAGCTTGTTGATGTTGTTGTAACAACTGCAGGCGCAATAGACCATGATATTATCAAAAGCTTTGAGCCTTATTTGCGCGGGAGCTTTGACTCTGATGATGTTGAACTGCATAGAAAAGGCGTGAACAGGATTGGGAATGTTTTTGTACCGACAAAGAGGTATGAATTGCTTGAGGAAAAAACACAAAAATGGCTCAAGGAAATTTATGCAAAAAATAAAATTGTTTCTCCCAGTGAATTGTCAAATTTTTTTGGAAGCAAATTAAATGAAACAAGTTTCCTTTACTGGTGCAATAAAAACAAGATTCCCGTATTCTGCCCTGGAGTTACTGACGGGGCAATTGGACTGCAGATGTATTTTTTTAAGGAAGAACACAAGGATTTTGTTGTTGATGTTACTGCAGATATGAAGGATTTGGCTGACCT
>JAFGEM010000025.1 GCA_016931555.1 Candidatus Iainarchaeum sp.
AAATCTGTATTCTTAATTCTTGCACTAATGTTTTAAAAACCTATCCAATATGGTTCTTGTATTAATCAAAAAAATTAATTGGGGCTAAGAATGTTTCATATAGGGAAGATTTTGCACGTTTACCGTGCATCGGACAAGGATGTTATTGCATCAGATTCAAGTGTACAGGCAACTGTTGAAATGTGGGACAATCATCTTCTCACAATAGGCGTTAAATCAGGAATTGGGGCGGAATTAAAGCAGGATGACGTTGTGCTTATTGATTATGCCCCCAGCTCCCAAAATATTCCTGTTCCAAAGCAGGTGGCGGTAAAGATTTTGCGTGGGGAAACAGCAAAAAAAACATGGGGAGCATACAAAGAATTCTGGGAAAAGAAAAAGCGCGACGCAGAAACTGCTCCGCAACCGTATAATAATGTGAGATAGATGGCTAAGAAAAAAGAATCCGAAAAAACTACTTTTAGTATTGACAAGAACAAAAATTTTTCGGAATGGTTCACTGAAATTATCAAGACGGCAGAGCTTGCTGATTTGCGCTACAATGTAAAAGGATTCCTCGTTTTCCAGCCCTGGAGCGTGCTCTGCATGGAAGCCATGTACGACTGCTTTGAAAGCGCTTTGCAGCGCAAGGGCCACAATCCGTACTGGTATCCGACTGTAATTCCAGAAAAAAATTTTTACGTGGAAAAAGAGCATGTTGAGGGCTTTGCTCCGGAAGTTTTTTGGGTTACCGAAAGAGGGGCTGGAGAAAAATTAGAGGAAAAGCTTGCACTAAGACCAACTTCGGAAACAGCTTTTTATCAGATGTTTTCGCTCTGGATCCGCTCCCACAGGGATTTGCCGTTCAAAACATACCAGCGCGCGCAAGTATTCAGGCACGAAACAAAGGCAACCCGCCCGTTTTTAAGGGGCCGAGAATTTTATTGGATAGAAGCCCACTGCGCTTTTCCCAGCCTGGAGGAATCGCAGAAACAGGTTTTGGAGGACATGGAAACGACAAAAGAGGTAATGGGAGATATTTTTGGCGTGCCTTTTATTTTCTTTGAAAGGCCACAGTGGGACAAATTCGCTGGAGCGGAAAAAACATTTGCAGCCGATGTTATTGCACCAGACGGCAAAGTTATTCAGCAACCCTCAACTCACTTGCTTGGGCAGAATTTCAGCAAAGCGTTTAATGTAAAATTCACTGACAAAAACGGCAAAGAGGATTTTGCCTTCCTCACATGCTATGGCCCTGCAATATCCCGAATATTCGCTAGCATAGCAATAACACATGGAGACAACAAAGGATTGCGCTTTCCATTTGAGATTGCGCCCCTGCAAATTGTTATTGTGCCTATTGCTTTTGACAAAAACAAAAAAGTTCTTGAAAAGGCGCGCAAGCTCAAGGAGCAGTTACGCATTTTAGGCCACAGAACAGACGTAGACGACAAGGATGCCATGCCCGGCAGCAAATTCTTTTACTGGGAAATGAAAGGCGTACCCCTTCGCATAGAAATCGGCCCTAAGGAATTGAAAGCAAAAAAGCTTGTGGTTTTTCGCAGGGATACTGGAAAAAAACAATCGATTACAGAAAAATCTTTGCTAAAGTTTGTTGAAAAAACAGGCAAAGAAATTTCTGCAAATCTGAAAGCAGAGGCAAACAGGGTATTCAAAGGCCTTATCCGCGACGCTAATTCAAAAGAGGATATTCGAAAAATTATTGATAATAAGGGAATTGCACGCTGTAACTTCTGCAGTATTGACATGAAATCCGCTGAATGCGCAGCTGCAGTAGAAAAAGAACTGCTTGCAACAGTGCGCGGCATAAGAGTTGACAAGAGTGAAAATCCGTTTGGAACAGGCAACTGTGTAATCTGCGGGAAGCCGGCAACAAAAATAGTTTATATTGCAAGGCAATACTAATCTTTTTTCAAATACTCCCTGATTGCAAACAAGGTATGGGGTTCTACGTCCATTTTTAGTGCCTCTTCAGTTGAAACCCACGCATATTCCTGAGCCTCATCGTTCAGCTTTACCTTCTCAGATTTGGTTTTGCAGGTAAAGCGCAGTGACAAAAAATGCTTTTTCTTCCAAAAATTTTTTGGAAAAATAACATTTTGAAAGCAGAGGAAGTTAATGTCAAAAACATCAAGGCTTGTTTCTTCCTTTACCTCGCGCTTTACTGCCTCTTCCGCTGTTTCACCGAGTTCTATATGGCCTCCTGGAGTAACAAAATGGCCCTTCCATTTATGCGATTTCATTAGAAAAAGTTTGCCTTTGGAATCAAAAATAAGCGGGCCAACAACTGCTTCGGGAAATTGTTTTGCCATAAAAATCAGTACAGCACATCAAATGCTTTCAGGCCTTCTATGCGTGTCAAATAAGCATAACGTGCATCCACATAATCCTGAATTTTCTGTGCCTCTTCTTCGCTCAGGTGCTTGAAGCGCCCCTGCAATTGCAAATATTCTTTAACAGGCTTTTTTTCCTCAATTTTTTGGTTGAATGTAAGCACTCCATTTTCAATTTCGTATAACGGGAATACTCTTGTTTGAATTGCAAGCTTTGCAATCTTGATTGTTGCTCCGGAATCATGGCGCCAGCCAACTGGGCAGGGGCAGTATGCATGGATAAAGCTTGGGCCCTCAACAGCAAGAGCTTTGTGGATTTTATTGTAAAAGTCAAAAAGATTTGCAATTGAAACCTGTGCAACATATCTGATCCCATGGGCCGCGGCAATAAGCGGCAGTGGTTTTTTAGGCTTCTGTTTTCCGTGGATTACCTTCCCTGCGGGGCTTGTTGTAGTGTTTGCATATAATGGTGTTGCTCCGCTGCGCTGTACACCCGTATTCATATAAGCTTCATTATCAGTGCAGACATAAGTGAATTTATGCCCTCTTTCCAGGGCGCCGCTTATTGCTCCAAAACCAATGTCAAAACTTGCCCCGTCCCCGCCAAGCGCAATCAAGTTTATTCCGTTCCTTTTGCCTTGAGCTTTTAATGCAGCATCAACCCCTGATGCGACAGCGGCGGCGTTTTCAAAAGCAGAGTGAATCCAGGGGACTTTCCACGCTGTAAGGGGATATGGCGTTGAAACAACTTCCATGCAGCCTGTTGCAGAAACAACAATTGAGTTTTTTCCTGAGGCTTTCATTAAATGCCTTAGTGTCAGTGCTTCTCCGCATCCTGCGCATGCCCTGTGCCCCGAAGCAAATAATTCCTCTGCCGGCAGCCCCGCTATCTTTTTTTCTTCCTGTGTCATAACAGCCAGCCCCCGCCTTTTCCTTTTGCTAATTCTGAAAATACTTTTTCAAAGTGTTTTGTTGTAACGTCTCTGCCCCCCAATCCTGCAATGTAACCCAAAACATTTGTTTTTGCATCTGCAACTGTTTTTACATCAGAATATAATGGCCCTGTGAATCCAAGGGAGATATGCCTGTCAAGCACACCCAATCCTTTTAGCCCTTTCATTGCATTCTGCAGGTCTTTTTCAGGAAATGGCCTTAAACTCTTGAGTTTTATTAAGCCGACTTTTTTGCCTTTTGCTCTCAGCGCATCCACTGCAACGCGCGCTGTTCCGCATATTGTTCCCATGCAGATTACTGCGTACTTTGCATCATTCATCCTGTATAATTCCAGCAATCCATTTCCATAGGATCGCCCGAATTTTGCTTTGAAATCAGAATTAATTTTTTTGATAAGCGGAAGAGAGCGGTTCATTG
>JAFGEM010000026.1 GCA_016931555.1 Candidatus Iainarchaeum sp.
GATGGAAACAGGAGATTTGCACAGAAAAATAATATTGCCCTGCTTTCAGCTTACAAACTGGGAACGCAAAAAGCATGGGATGTTTTTGACTGGATAAACAAGTATCCCGAAATAAAAACAGGCACATTCTACACACTCTCACTTGAAAATTTGCAGCGTAAAAAAACAGAGTTAAAATTATTATACAAGATTTTTGAAAAAGAATTAGACAAGGTTTTTTCATCAGGATTGTTCGAAGCAAACAAAATAAAACTTAAGGTAATCGGCAGGACAGACTTGCTGCCGAAAAAGCTGCGCGAAAAAATTCAAAGCACGGAAGAATACACACAGGATTTTAACAAAAAAACAATGAACCTCGCACTCGGCTACACAGGGCAAATTGAAATAATTGACGCAGCAAAAAAAATTGCAGAGCAATACAAACAGGGCATGCTTAAACTGAATGAATTGACAACTGACTCCTTCAAAAACTTTCTTTACGCTGATTTCCCAAGCCCAGACCTCATAGTCAGAACCTCTGGAACAAAACGCTTATCCGGATTTTTAACTTATCAGAGCGCATACTCGGAATTATACTTCCTTGACAAATACTGGCCAGAGGTAAACGAAACAGACATAGACAACGCAATTGAGGAGTACAATTTAAGGCAGAGGAAATTCGGAAAATAGAGCAATTAAAAGGCTAATCAATCCCAAGTATTTTATCACACATAGATAGCCCCGTAGTCTAGCGGCCAAGGATGCCGCCCTCTGGAGGCGGCGACGGGAGTTCGAATCTCTCCGGGGCTACTTGCCCTTTCGAAGAAAGGGCAATAAATCCGAGATTCAATGATTTCCCCAGGCTTTTTTTGCAACAGCAAAAAAAGGCTGTTCGAATCTCTCCGGGGCTACTCCACTATCGAGCGCAAGCGAGATAGTAGGAGATTCCAGTTTCCCAAGGCTTTCGAAAGCGAGCCAAAGGCGAGCACTTCGAAAGGCTTTTCGAATCTCTCCGGGGCTAAATCCTTTTTTCTCTTTAGAAAAAAGAGAAAAGTCTTTAGGAGTCCGAAAGAGAAAAAAATGATTCCATTTTTTCACAGTTTTTCGCCAGCCACTTCATTTTTTTTCGCAGCAAATAATTAATAACAAGTTAAGCGCTGATTCTTTTTAATGTCACCAAAGAAAAAAGATCTGCCATCGCTGTTGCGGGAGCGTCGCAGATTCAGCTTTGGAATTGGGCGCACAAGAAAACCCATGGAGCCGGAACCCGTACGCTGGAATGTTAAAAACATTGGGGCAGTTGTTGCAGGCAGGCTTTCAGACCCTAAGCTGCAGTCTCTGGAACAAACAAACCCCAAATGGGTAAAGGCAAAAGACGACCCCAAAGAATCAAAAAGAGCCGCAAGGGAACGATTTATTGGAAAACTGCGGGCAATGCTCGGCGCACGGAAAAGCGACAGAATAGACTTTTGGAAATACAAAACAACGCATTACATTCACGTATACCCTACACTGCGCTCAGGAGAGAATGGAATAGAATTGCACAAAAATCTGGGAGTAGTGATACGCATAGAAAATCCGGAAATTATTGAAGCCCTAAACCATTTGATGTAGCAGGCAAAACAATTTAAAGCAGGAAATCTTATTCTAATAAGCATGGAAAACAATTCAGGCAAGGCAGTGCCATGGCATGCTTTTACAGCCATGGAGACAGCCAAAGAATTGGGCTCTGATATGCAAAGAGGCCTTACAAATGCAGAAGCAGAGAAAAGGCTTGCTGAATTTGGAGAAAACAGGCTAGCCAAAGCAAAGAAATTCAATGCATTGAAAATACTGGCAAACCAGTTCTCAAGTTTCCTTATCTGGATACTTCTTGTTGCAGTCGCAATATCCTTTGCTATTGGAGAACACATAGACGGCTATGTGATACTTGCAATAGTAGTAATGAACGCTATTCTCGGATTCAGGCAGGAATACCGCGCTGAAAAAGCAATGGCAGCACTCGAAAAACTTGCTGTGCCAAAAGCAATTGTTATCCGCAATGGAAGAGAAATTCAAATAGACTCATCAGAAGTAGTCCCCGGAGATATAATAGTATTAAATGAGGGCGACAAAGTTTCGGGAGACGCACGCATAATCGAATCCGTGAATCTTAAAACAAGCGAAGCAGCACTGACAGGGGAAAGCATGCCAGTGCAAAAGCAAACAGAAAAAATTTCTGAAAAAGCAGGAGCTGCAGACAGGAAAAACACTGTTTTCATGAATACCATTATAGTATTTGGCAGGGGCAAAGCAATTGTAACTGCAACTGGAATGCAAACAGAATTCGGAAAAATCTCAGGGTTAATTCAGACAATCAAAAAAGAAAAAACGCCTCTAGCACAAAACATTAATACTTTTGCCAAAAAACTTGCAATTGCAATTGTTGCAATCTGCATTGTTGTCTTTATCACAGGATTGCTTGCGGGAAACCCAGCAATACTAATGTTCCAGACAGCAGTAAGCCTTGCAGTTGCAGTTGTTCCTGAAGGATTACCAGCAGTAGTAACAATAACCCTCGCCCTTGGCATGGCAGTAATGGCTCGAAACAAGGCAATTGTGAGAAAAATGTCTGCAGTTGAAACACTCGGAAGCACGAGCGTCATTTGCTCGGACAAAACAGGAACATTGACAAGAAACGAGTTAACAGTAAAAAAAGTTTTCTGCAACAACAATCTTTTCACAGTAACAGGCACGGGATTTAACGCAATAGGAAGAATCCTGTTTAATGAGGCAAGCGTGGCTCTTGGAAACACGCCGGAATTAAAGCTCCTGCTTGAAACAGGAGCACTGTGCAACAACGCAAAACTCTATGAAAACAGTTCAGTCGGGGACCCAACAGAAATAGCACTGCTTGCACTGGGAAAAAAGGGGGGAATTGAAAAACAGGAGCTGGAAAAAAGAACTAGCTTTTTGCAGGAACTGCCTTTTGATTCAAACAGAAAAAGAATGAGCGTTGTTTTTTCAAAGGGAATGGAAAAAACAGTTTATTCCAAGGGGGGCGTTGAATCAATAATTTCACAATGCAAAAGTATTCTAATCAGCGGGCAGGAAATAATGCTCGACTCAAACAAGGCACAGCAGATTATTGAACAGCATGATAAGCTTGCAAGCCAAGGATACCGTGTTCTGGGGCTGGCATATAAAAAAGTTAAAGGGGAACTGCCAATAGCACAAGTCGAATCACAGTTGACTTTTTTGGGAATGACTGCAATGATTGATGCCCCAAGAAAAGAGGCGATTAAAGCAGTCGAGCTGAGCCAGCTCGCCGGAATACAAGTGAAAATGATTACAGGAGACCATATGCTTACTGCAATGGCAATTGCAAAACAGCTCGGCATAATCGGGGAAAAAGGCAAGGCAATAACAGGCGCAGAGTTAAAGGAAATGAGCGATTCTGAATTGGAAAGGAAAGTGCGAGGCATAAGCGTGTTTGCGCGCGTGAATCCCGAACACAAGCTGAGAATTGTAAAAGCACTGCAAAAAAAAGGCTTGGTTGTAGCTGTTACAGGGGATGGAATCAATGATGCGCCCGCGCTAAAAAAGTCAGATATTGGGGTTGCAATGGGGTTGACAGGCACAGAGGTAAGCAAGGAAGCGTCAGACATGGTTGTAATGGATGATAATTTTGCGACAATAGTAAAGGCAATTGAAGAGGGGAGGCGCATATTTGAAAACATAAAAAATTTTGTGAAATATCTTTTGGCAGCAAACACTGCAGAGGTGCTTCTCATATTGCTTGCAATAACACTCCAGCTTGTTTTTGGGAAAACAGAATGGGCTCTTCCACTGCTTCCGGCGCAGCTCCTTTTCATTAACCTGGTTACTGACGGGCTCCCTGCAATAGCACTTGGGAATGAAAGAGCACAAAAAGAAATAATGTTAAACAAGCCGAGAAAAAAGAATGAAGGCGTTCTCCACAAGACTGTGCCGTTCATAATAATTGCCGGTTTAGTGGGAGCAGTTTTTTCGCTGCTTGCCTTTCAGATTGGGCTGGCGCACAATCCTGAAAATGTTGTTACTGCAAGAACAATGGCATTTGCAACAATAATATTGTTTGAAACAATACTCGCATTCAACTGCAGAAGCGAAAGAAATGTTTTCCAAATGAATCCATTGTCCAACAAGGGATTGGTTGCAGCAACAGTAATCTCCTTAGTTGCATTAATTGCAATTGTAACAATTCCATGGCTGCAGTACCTTTTGTCAACAACAAGCCTTAGCCTTGAACAATGGGCAATTGCAATTGCATTCTCACTGCCCGCGCTTGCCATACCATTAATTGAAAAGCCGTTCAGAAAAATCTTTTGAAAAGTCAGTCATTTGTCGAATTCCACAAATTTTTTAAATACTCTTTCAAAAGCAAGCAGTTTTATGGAAAAAGAGTGCCTGCTTGGATGGAAAACCAGGCAAATGGAAAATTCCAAAAAAACCCTGTGCAAAGGCAAGGCAGAGAGCATAATTGAATGCAATTCAGGCGAGAAAAGGTATTGTGTTGATTTGCCGGAACTTTCTTTTGAAGAAAGCTTTCTGCTTGATAAAATAAAAACCTGTTTTCAGGAAACAGCAGGCAAAAAAAGAGAGCTCGATTTTTTTATAGAGGACTATTGCGTCGAAAACAAAATTCTCTTGGATTCCGCGCAATTCAAATACTTTCACAAGATTCTGGATCTCGAACTATTCGGATTCTCAGTTTTAAGCTGCTTTCTTGATGATGAAAACATTGAGGAAATAGCAGTAATTGGAGTTGGTGAGAAAAACCCTGTCTTTATTTTTCACAAAAAATTCGGCTGGCTCAAAACAAATGTTTTCTTTCAAAATGCCGAGCTTGTCAGGGATATTGTAAATAAGATTGCACGCGACTTGGGGAGAAGGCTTACAATGGAAAAACCCAAGATAAATGCAACGCTGCCCGACGGAAGCAGGCTTACTGCAACACTGCCGCCGATATCAAAAGAGCCGAGCGTGACAATAAGAAAATTTCGGACAGCGCCGTTTACGCCAGTAGAGCTTATCGAAAACAAAACATTTTCGGGCGCGTTCTGCGCATTCATCTGGCTCGCAATAGAATTAGACTGCAGTTTTCTCATAGCAGGCAATACAGGAAGCGGAAAAACCTCGACGCTGAACTGCCTGCTCTCCTTTGTGCCCGAAAACGAGAGAATCATTGTAATAGAAGAGACTCCCGAAATCAATCTCCCCCACGAGCACATTATAAGCATGACAGTAGTAAAAGAACAAAAAATCGGCATGGGCTCGCTCATTATCGACACTTTAAGGATGCGCCCAGACCGCGTTTCAGTGGGAGAAATGCGATGCAGGCAGGAGGCACTTGCATTCACGGACACACTCCTTGCAGGGCAGGGCAGGGGCAGCTACGCAACATTCCACGCCCAATCATCAAACGAAGCAATAGGCAGGCTAAAATCATTCGGCATAAATCCGCTTGACCTGAATGCAATTGACTTGCTGATAATCCAAAAAAGATGGCTGGAAAACTCTGGCAATGGCTCGTTTGAAAAGCGCAGAATAATTGACGTGTCTGAAATTTTGACAGGAGAAAAAGGAATAGAATTAAACCGCGTTTTTGAATTTGACTTTGGAAAAGACAAATTGGAAGTCGCGGGAAAAAGCAGGCGCTTAATGGACAGGGCCAGGGACTATTTGGGATTGGACGAGAAAGGCTTTGCAAGGGAATTAAAAAAAAGGCAGGGGATGCTTGAAAAACTATGCGGAAAGAAAAAAAGCCTTGCAGAATTTTTTCAGGAAATAAACAAAAAAAAGGCGATGAAATGCCCGGCAAAAAAAATATGATAAGCGAAAAAAATTTTTCACACGCACTCCTGTGTGGAGTGCTTGCATGGTTTGTTTTGACAATTGCCACGGAAAATGCTCTTTTTGGCTTAGCGTCAGGCTGCACTGCATTTCTAGCTGCCTTGGCAGCCAAACAGCTTTTGCCTTTTCTGAAAGAGAAAAAGCGAATCGCATTTATAGAGCGGGATCTGCCCTTTGCATTAATGTCTATTTCAATTGACTTGGGTTTAAACATTGCCTTTGAAAAAGCCATTTTGAACATTGCAGAAAGCAACCTAAAGATTAGCAAAGAGTTCAAGAGAATTCTTTTGGATGCAAAGAAAAAAGGCATGAGCATTCCAAGTTCCCTCATAGCGTTTTCAGAAAGAACAAAAAGCACTCTAGTGAAGAGAGTTGTGCTCCAGCTAAACAGCATTTACATTTATGGAGCTCGCGAAGCAAGTCAAAGCTCTGAAGCAGTCAGGCGCCTTGCACTGGAAATTTTTTCAGCACAAAAAGCAGAGAGCACGGCTTTTTCAGGCAAGCTCGTTGTTTTCTCACTCATGTTCATAGCAGTCTCAGCAGTAATTCCTGCATTTTTCCAGAGCTTTATCATAGTAGGGAGCATGGTTCTGCAGCTTGAATTGACAGCAGCCCAAATTTTTTTTGCAATAGCAATACTCTTCCCAGCCCTGGATATTTTCGTGCTTGCCTACATCAAGGCAAAGACACCAGTATTCCTGAGGGATTGAAATGAAATTTTTTTGTGCCTAACATGAATTTTTGCGGAGGAGTAAAATGAAATTTTTTGAACCGGAATTTTTAAAGCGCGCCAGCCTAATTGCAATACTGCTCTGCATTCCCGCAGGCGCACTAACGCTTTACACAAACACAGAATTCTTATACATAATTATTTTTTGTTTTTGTTCCCTCCCAACAGGAATAACGCTAAACTATTTTCTCGAGCAATACCTCCAAGAGCGCGCAAAAAGAAAAAAAGAAGATTTGATTCCAGACCTGCTTCTGCAGGCAAGCGCATTTCCAGCGGGCATGCCAATAACAAAAACAATAGGCTTCTTTTCCCAAACAGGATTCGGAAAATTAGGAAAAGAATTCCAAACAGCATTGGAAGAAATTGAAAAAGGGGCAAGCATACAAAAAGCCCTGTACAACATAAAAAAGCGCTGCAAAAGCAGCATAATTGACAGGACAATTGAACTGCTTGTAAGGGGATACGAAAGCGGAGCAGACATGAGCACTGTATTCAGAAACACTGCAGAAGACTTTTTTGCAACAAAAAACATTCTGCGCGAAAGAAATGCCGCGCTAGTAGTAGAAAAATACACTTTACTGCTCGCAGGCGGCATTATAGTGCCCGCAGTATTAGGGCTGCTGTTTGGAATGGTTCACGGCATTGATTTTACTGGCTTAAGCGAACTCGAAATTGGGGCAACAACAGCAGAACAGAACAGCAGCCTATTGCAGACAATAATGCTTGCAAACCAAATCTATATTGCAGAATATGCAATCCTAGCCAGCATTTTTCTCGCATTACAGGAGGGAAACACAAAAAAATCGTTTTTATACGCTCTTTTCCTATTGCCTGTTTCCTTTGCAGTAAACGCCATAACTAAAACAATTTTTATTTAAA
>JAFGEM010000027.1 GCA_016931555.1 Candidatus Iainarchaeum sp.
ATAACATATTTTAGCCTAATTCAAAATCCAAACAAAATAATTCAGGAGCAAGGCAAAGCTCACCCAGCAAATGTAAGGCAGCAATAACAGTGCTGCTTTTCTGGAAATCGGGTAAAATTTTATTATTGAAAGCAGAATAAAAATCCAGAGAACAATTATTTCAATAAAAGCAAAAAATGGGTTTTGCAATCCAAAGAACAAAATCGACCACAAGGTATTGAGAACTAATTGTGCTGCAAAGATTGCAATTGCAATTTTAACGCCTTTTGCCTGCAAACCTTTGCTCCAGACAAGATAAAGGGAAATTCCCATTAGTATGAAGAGGATTGTCCATACGGGAGCAAAAATCCAGTTTGGGGGATTAAAAAACGGCTTGTTTATTGAGGCATACCACGTTGGAATATTTGGCGAGGTAAAAAAAGAGCCAATGAATCCTGCACACAGGCATATGACAATTGAAACTGCAAGCTTTAAAAAATCTGTTTTCGCCACACAAATTATTTACACCGAAAAACTTTTTTATACGAGGTTTAAGGAAAAAGCTAGTTTGTTCTCTCCCATGGCGCGGTTTTCCCGGGAACGCTTTTGAAAACAGGGTGCAATTCAATTTTTTTCACAGGGGATAATTCCAATAATTTTTTTTTGCTGCGCTTTTTAAGTTTCTTTTTCAAATGACGGAATTCAAACTTGGCTTGGCCGCTTGGAACCGGAATCTTTACACGGGTTTTTGCCCTGCCGATTTTTCGCTTGTCAAAACAATGCCCGCGCACGCAAGCCTCATTATAGACTCCCTGCAAATAGGCGTTGATTGCAGCAGCCGGGTTTTTATGGGAGCGGAAGCGCTCCAATTGGGGGTGTTTTGTATAGCCTTTTGTTCCCCCCTCCAGAACCTTTTTTGCAAGCAATGCCTCTCTCCACAATGCAACCAGCCCCTTGGAATCAAGGTATTTCGGATGAATGCTCCACAAACGCATAAATGCATTAGGTCAAAAGCCGCTAAAAAACAAACGTATTAATTTGGATTACACTATTATTTCATGGCACAGTGATTGGCTTGGCAAAGAAAATCTGGAAGAATCCTGCGACAAAAAGAGGGAGAAAAGCACTGCGCAGGAGCATGAACAGAATGGCGCGCGACGTTAGGAGAGCAAAAGACAAGAGAAAAGTTGCGAGCAAGAGTTACATGCGAAACAAAACAACGAGCCAGAAGCAGGCAATGCGCGAGATGAAAGGAAATTAGGCTTTTTGCTAACAATTCCGCAAGGTTAATGGAAACTCTTGAAGTTAAAATAAATAAAAAGGGATAAAAATGAGTTTTACAAAAGGATTCTGCCTTATCTGCATTGCGCTTGTTATTGCGTTTCTAATTTAGCAGGCCTTTGTTTAGCATGGCCTCGAGTTCCGCAAGGTTTTTTGCCGAAGAAATTTTCTGTTTCAACTCAGTATGCTTCCCGTGCTTGAGGAAAGCGAGTGACTGGGTTTTTATTCTGCCAAAGCGCGGAACTCCGAATTCTTTGCAAAGTGCAAGATATTGGAAGAGCGCTTTTTCTCTTGCAACTGGTTTTTTTCCGAGCAATTCAGAAAAAATTCCCGGGTTTCCTATTGCAGCTGTCCCAACCATTACGGCATCACATTTTGTTTTATCAAGCATTAGTTCAAGGCTTTCCCTGTCTTTTACTCCGCCGTTTCCAATAACGGGAATCCCCAAAGATTTTTTTATGCGCTTAATTGCAACAAAATCGGTTTTGCCCTTATGGGCCTGTTCAATTGTTCTTCCATGGACAATCAAGGCGCTTGCCCCGGATTTTTCAATTGTTTTTGCGAGCTTTATTGTGTGAAGCATGTTCGGGGAGACGCGGATTTTTGCTGTAACGGGCTTTCCCAAATCTCTCCATGATTCAAGGATTTCTGAAATGCGCTGCGGCCTTTTGAGGAGAGCAGCGCCTGCCCCTTGATTCAGTATTCCGTGAGAGGGACAACCCAAATTTAGGTCAAGGATTTCAAAGCGATTTTTTTCTATAAGGAGAGAGGCTGCTTTGCGCATGCTCTCAACACGCGCTCCAAACAACTGCATTCCCAAGGGAGTGTCCTCAGGAATTGTTTTTGTCAAAAGCCAATTTGACTTGTTATTCCTAATAAGAGCCTCGCTATTAACCATTTCAGAAAAACACAGCCCAGCCCCGGATTCCCTGCATAAAATCCTGAAAGCAAGGTCGGAAATCCTGTACATTGGAGCCAAAACAAGCAAATTTTTTACTGCAACAGAACCAATTTTGAATTGCATAGGAATTTTTTAAAGCAAACAAATTAATATGTTTTTTGGAAGGCACTCTAATTGTTTCAGCATCCTGTTTGGGTTTTCCAGGCGTTAATCTTTTGCATTAGAACTGACATTTCAAGTGTTCCTGCTTTCCACTGCGCAATAAAACCCATCAAAGCAGGCATATCAACACACCCAGAACAAACAGAAGACTGCCAAACATTGCTGCAGCAATAACCGGAACTATGCAATGAACCACCGCAATAACAGGCACTCGCAATTGCGCCCTCAGAACACTCTAACTCCTCGCAAACAGCAGAACACGAATTGGGGCTAACACATTCTTCCCCGCTTGCACAGTCAGCAGCAGAAGCACAAACAGGTGCAGCACTCCAGACTCCGGAACAGCACAATCCTGAAGACTTTAATTCTGTTCCGCATAAACACTCGGAAGTTATTGGGCCATTAGAACACGTTGGGGGGAGAACACAATTATGGTTAATGCATTGTATGCCCGGAGTTGTTCCACAGTCTGTGGGGGTACAGCATTCTCCAGAATAACAGGTATCAGTGCACCAGATGCATGTTCCTGTGTCAGTGCACGCAGTAGGATTATTCAAACCAGAACAAACATCTGAAAAGCTTGATTCTACTGCTCCCAAATCAGGCGCGTTCCCGTTATACGCGAGAGAAACTTTGTCGCCCGAATTCCAGGAGAGAGAAGAGGCAAGAGTAAGGGTATTTGTAGAATAATTAACAGAAGTAACACGCGCTGTTTGCGTGCTCCCCTGAATCTGAATTAAATCCCCCTGTTCCCCCAAAATTCCAAAACCATCAAAAAAATATTTTGCATCAGCAACAACAAGCGTAGTGCCAGAGCCTGAGTTTGTTGCAACGGTAAGAAAGGCTCCGGCGTCAACCATTGGGCTGGACTGAGTGAGATTAAAATCGTGCCCAGAGGCATTTACAAAAGCCGGCTCTAGCTCAAGGTTTCCCGAGAACAAAGCGGGATAATTTGACTCCCACCAGGAAAGGGGATGCTGTTCCGGGTTTCTGTCTCCCGAGCCTGCCTGGTCTGTCGCATAGACTATATAATGGGTTTCGTTGGGCTGGGAGTAAAACAAATTATTTTTTTCAAACAAATAATCAGATTTGCTTCCCACATAAACCTGAACTGGCTCGCCGTCTATTGCAGCATACAGGTCTGTGAACCACCTATCGCGAAAATCAGCGCGAACAAAAGTGTTTTTGTAGAAAATATTGTTTTTGAAAACAGTATCGTTGAATGTGTAAGAAAGGTCGCGGGGAACTGAAACCCCCCAGTGGTCGTTATCATAAAAAACATTGTTATACGTTCGGTTGCCGTAATTATAGCTCGCTTCCCCGCCATACAAGGCAAAGCCTATTGAAGACCCGCGAATGTCATAAAAAATATTGTTCCTCAATATCCCGTCCTGACCAGCATATTGTATCCCGTTTTCCGCGGAATAATTATCACGCAAAGCAGTTTTTGCAAAAACATTTTTTTCAATCAAATTGTGTTTTGTTGCATCGTAATTCGAGCTGGATGTGCGGAATTCGCCGTTGCCATGCCAGTTCATTACATCTGAATCACAATCACACACCCCGCCCCCTTTCTGCAAGTCATTGTGAATATAATTTCCCCGCACAATATTGTAGTTTCCGCATTTTATTGTCCAGGGGTCATGCCCTGCATCATTGAAAGAGTTTCCCTGAACAAGGTTGTGATGCGAGTTTATTAACGAGAGGCTGTCTGTCCCGTCCACAATAAGATTGTTGAGTATTTTGTTGTAATTGCTGTAGGCAAAGTATAAGCCACCTCTCTTGCTCGCGCGATCAGAAACAGTTGCGTGGAGAAAATTGTTGTTGCGTATTGTATTGTAGTGTGAATCCAGGGCGCGCGCAAAACCAAGGCAATTCTGGATTGTCAAACCTTCAATTAGGATGTAATCAACATGATCGAGCCAGATAGGGCCATAGCTTTCTCCCACTGTGGAATCATAGGAGCTTGCATTTTCAATTATTGGCGAGTCGTTTGCATAGTTTTTGAAAGTAATAGGGTTTCCTGCAGAGCCTGAATGGGTTATGCGAATGGGTTCATTGTATGTTCCTGCCTTAATGTAAACAGTGTCTCCCGGCGTGTCAGCTTCTGAAGCTGCTTTTGCAAGAGTGCAAAAGGGCGTTGCAAGAGTTCCCGAGCCCGAGTCACTGCAGCCTGTTTTTGCAACGTAATAATCTGTTGCGTAACAAAAAGGCAAAAGAGCCAGAAGGAAAACTAAGAGAAATATTTTTTTCATGAATAAGAATAGAGAGACCTTATATTTATAATTGTAGAAGCTTTTTTCAGCATCCTGTTTGGGTTTTCCAGGCGTTAATCTTTTGCATTAGGATAGCCATTTCAAGTGTTCCTGCTTTCCACTGCGCAATAAA
>JAFGEM010000028.1 GCA_016931555.1 Candidatus Iainarchaeum sp.
GCCTTTGCATTGTTCGTGTTAGTGGGATTAACATTTGACTTCGTCAAATTCAACTTAGACAGCTTTGCCCCGGTTATACTTGAACCAATTTCATACGCCGTTATAGGGGGAGCCTGCCTATTGGGATTGGGCAAAACCCAAACCCAAGCAAGCCCCTTAAAACCAAAGCCCAAAATCCAACCCAAAAAAACGAATAAGCCAAAGTAAAATCCCCCCAAAAAAACACACAAAAACCTTTTTATTCACAAAAACTGTTATTCTAATGCATGTCTGCAGAAGTACAGGTACTGCCATTAACCCTGATTGGCATAATCATCCTAATTGCAATTGGATTGAGCATCTTATCCAAAAAAATTGGTTTGAACCCTGTTTTGGGATACATTATTGCGGGATTTATTTTGGGGCCTGTCTGGCTTAACATGCTGGACCCTACAAACCCTGCAACCTCTGCACTGATACACGGATTCAGCGAATTAGGATTATTCATTCTATTGTTTTACTTAGGGTTAGAGCTTTCCCTAAAAGATTTTATAAAAGCAGGGTCAAGCGCAATAGGCATTGCATTAGTCGATATGCTGTTTTCTGTGGGGCTGGGCTTAATAATTATGACGGTTCTCGGATTCGACTTTTTGTTTTCAGTCATAGTCGGAATGATGCTTTTCTCCACAAGCACTGCAGTAGTAGCAAAATTTGCGCTTGACAAAAACTTGATGGACAACCATGCAGCAAAGCTGGCAATAGCAATATTAATCCTCCAGGATTTTTTAGGCATATTACTGTTGGTTCTCATTACAAGCATGTCCTCAACACAACAATCCGCGTTAAGCCTTGGAATTGCAGCGCTTGTATTTGCAGTTGCAACATTCTTTGCAGTATCACACCTCTCAAAGCTTGTTGAGGGCTGGCTCAAAAAAAACAGGTTTGGGCATTCAATAGTTACGCTTTATGCCCTTGGAATAGGGCTTGTTGTAGCAACACTTGCAGATTTACTTGGATTGTCAATTACTCTGGGAGCATACTTTGCAGGCTTTGCTTTGGCGGAAACACAGTCAGGGCAAAAAATAAAGGCAGATGTTGGCTTCCTCAGAGACTTTTTCTTGGTATTCTTTTTTGTCGCATTCGGCTCAACATTATTCTTCAATCCTGTCACAGGGCAAATGGCAATTCCCGCTCCAAACGAATTACTGTTTCTTATTGGAATGTGCCTTGCACTCGCAATAGGCGCAATAATAGCACATGGTGCGGCCAGCCATTTATTCGGAGGCTTTTTCGGTTTGAGCAGAAAAGATGCGAGCCTCTCCTCAATAATGCTTGTTCCGTTGGGAGAGTTTGTAGTAATAATTGCGACTGCAGCAGCGCTTGTTTTTTCAGGAACCGAAGCAACACTATTGTCTCCCATTGCATTTCTATTAATACTAATAACTGTAATAATTTTCCAGCCGCTTTACAATTCGCGGCATTTGCACGAAAGGCTATTCTCATTGCTGCCGCATCCCACAAAAGAACCCAAAAAAAGCGCGCTGAAACATCACACTCCCTATACACTGCAGCAGTTTGAGCAGATTGCACTGCACGGCTTTGTAATACTGTGCTTTGCATGGGTAGCAGTGCTATTGTATAGTGAGCTCCCTGATTTTGGCTTTCCACTGCCCCACAGCAGATTGTTGATAGGCATAATTATTTTCCTGTTTTTTGCATCTTATCCGGGGATGAAAGCATTGAGTGCACTGCGCAATATAGTAAGGCACGGGCTGCATTGAAAAAAAATTAGTTTATCTTGGATAAACAGCCCTGTTTTTCCTGCTCGTCATCAAAAGAACTGCAGAGTTCTCTGGCTTTTTCAGAGTCAGAAGCAGATATTATTATTGCTTCACAAATAATTTTAGTGTTTTCATTTTTTGTTTCAGCACAGACTGCGTAAGCGCCTTTCGAATCAAAAAAAGCTGCTTTTTTGGCTATGGAAACAAGGCACTCGTCCAAATAAAATCCGTTCAAGTGCCTGCAAATTGAGATTGCCTTTTCTGAGGAAGAAAAACTTATTACTGCAATTGCAGTGAAGCATTCAGCTTTCCTATCCTGCCCTATTATCTTATTGCAAATTGTTTCACTTTGAATAGGATCTGAATCTGCCATACTCTCAGCTGCATCAGCATAGCACTTGTCCCTATAAAAATCTTTAAGGGAAGCACAATTTTCAGAATCCGCAATTGCCTGGCTTGTTAGGGCGGCAACTATTGTATTGTAACAGTCGTCTTCATTAAGGGCATTTTCCCTGCAAAAGTCAAGTATCCTATTACAAGTGCCCTTTGAAGAATTTTCCTCGATAAAATCGATTTGCAGGGAATTGTTTGGATAAACAACGAAGTACACTGCAACTGCCATTAGAATCACTATTGCGATTAGCACTGGTTTTTTGTTTAACTCCATTCAAATCACCCTGACTCCAGCTTAAGCTCTGCTTTGTCAACGCGCGCATCCCAAATTCGTACTGAAAGCCCGCCGTCCTGCCAAACCAAATCCTGCAAAGGCACTTCAATCCATCCCTCATAACCGTTAGCAAAGCTTGCCACATTAGTACAGCTTCCGGGGCTCACATCATAACACTCGCTGTTATCCATAAAAGAACTGTAAATTTTATATTGGTGCCAGGCTGAACTGTAACCGCCGTCCCTAATGTAAAGCCTTAACGTGGCATCATAGGTTGCGGGAGAATATCCTGCAACATCAAAGCGCAGTGCAAGTGCATCAAAATAACTTGAGCTTGTCCCATTAGCGTAATAGTTATAGTTTATACCACTGCATGTGCTTGGGTTTACTGCCCATTGCCCGTCAAGCGATGAAACAAGCGAAAGATGGTTTTCCTGTATCTGGCAGCCTGTTCCTTCCCCCGGATCCTGATATCCTATTGCTTCAACTGGATCAAGAGTTATTTCGGAAGCCGCTATTCCAACACCCTCTGATTTTCCAGTGCATTTTATTTCCTCGATTCTGTTGTATCCAACAGCAGTCTTGTAATTTATTGAAACTATTCCCTTATATGATTCGCCGGCGCCTAAGCCTGTGTCCCCTGTTACTGTGAATTGCTCGCCGGCAGCAAGAGACTCCTTGCTTATCCCGGGGGAACCGCTAAAATCCCCGCTGAATTCTGCAACAACATTGGAAATTGGCTTGCCTGTCCCGTTTTGCAGGGTCATTATTAATGCGCCTTCCTCTGAAACAATGTGTTCAACACACAGCATTTGAGCTGTTCCTACACACGCTTCGGATTCACCAAAATTAGGAGACACAACAAAAAAGAGCACTGCAGCAACGCTCACTATGAGAATCATTGCCCAGCCATAGGTCATTAGATACTCCATGCTAGCCTGAGCAGAATTACTGTTAGTATTCATTCAATATTAAAAATGAGTTCAGATATTAATAGTTTTCCATTACTGTAAATTATTATGATTCCAGAGAACATTGCAGAGCTTGTTACTTTTGTTCCCAACAAGACAGAACTTATACATAATTGGTTTTATTATAAGGAGGGTTTTGCAAAAAAATTTGTTGAATGGTGCATAAAAGAATTTGAATTAGAAGAACCGATTCTTGACCCTTTTTGCGGAGTGGGAACAACGCTGCTCACAGCAAAACAGCTTGGATTGGAAAGCATTGGATTTGATGTAAGCCCTCTCGCTGCATTTGTTTCCGAAGCAAAAACACGCAAATACAATACTGCAGAACTCGAAAAGCAGCTTGAAGAATTTGCAAAACTTTTGCCAAAGCAAATCGGAAAATTCCCAAACAAGCACATAAGAAGGTTGTTTCGGGAAAAAAATCTGGATGACATTTATTTTTATTACAAAAAAATTCAGGAAATTACTGATTCGCGCACGCGCAAGCTTTTCCTACTCGCACTGATTGACACTACAAGCAGGGTAGCAAATGTAGTTAAAATCGGGGGATCATTGAGGAAGCAGAAGAAGCAAGAAATGAACGTAAAAAAGCTCCTGCTTGGAAAAATTCGCCGCATGATTGAGGATTTGAAAAAAACGCAGCTCCCTGAAATAGAGCCTGAAATTTTTGAGGCTGACGCGCGCATTACAAAGTTAAAAGAAAATTCAATAGGCGCAATTATTACTTCTCCGCCATACCTCAACAAAATCGAGTACACGAGCGTTTACAAAATGGAGTTGGGATTGTTTTTTGGGGAACAGGAAACAAAGCTGCGCGCGCACATTGCAGACGCTCCCAGCGGAAAGGATTTTGAAACAAAACTCCCGCTCATTGCGCGCGCGTATTTCGAGGATATGGAAAAAGCAATGCGCAACTGGTTCCACGCGCTAAAAGCAGGGGGAAAGGCAATCATTGTTGTTGGAGGCGGGTGTTTCCCTTATGAAACAATTGAAAGCGACGATGAGTTGATTAAAATCGGGGAAAAAATTGGCTTCAAACTCTTGCAAAAGATTGTTGCGCGCAAAATATTGTGCATGCGCAACCGCACAATCAAAGTAGGAACAGTAAGAGAAAGCTTAATTGTACTGGAGAAGCCAGAGCAAAAAGACTGCTAAATAGGTTGGTTAGTGCACTGGAAAACATGTTTGGCTTCTTTGTTCCGCACTCTTTCCTGCGCAGAATTCTTGGGATGCATCCCAAAAACAGTCTCCAGTAGAACAATCCCCATTACTGCCATCGGGATCGCCTTGATTACAAGAGTCTTCTGTCGCAAACCTTGCGCAAAGAGCATCTACTATACTCTGTTCTGTAGCACCAGGGAGGGGGCCTGGTGGCCTAATAGAGGCAAGTAAAAAAACCACAGTGCATATAAGTGCAAACGCAAAAAGTAATGTCATATTTCTTTCCAGATTATTCTTTGTCTTTTCGTCTGTTTTCGAATGTTTTGTAAAATAAACAAGGAAAAAGAAAAGGAAAACAAAGCCCGCAATAATCAATGTAAAAATAACCGTGCCCGCATATAATCCTAAAAATGCCAGCCAACCAGGGTTTGTAAAAAAAGCAAGAGCGGATGAGAGGTTCAATGCCTGCTTTGTTGTAAACTTAAAATAAAATTTGAACAAAATAAAATCCAAAATTAAAATGGAAACAAACGCGACAGCTAAAAGCAAAGCCGATGAATAAACATAGACCCCCGCTTCAAACAAAAAAGAAAAGAGCATAGCCGAAAAAAAAGCAATCACATCCGCAATCAAACCAAGTGCGGTAACACCAAAAATTATTCCAATTATTTTTTCTATTTTAAAATTTTTAAAAAAAGAATCCAAAGAAAATTTTTGAACAAGAAACATTACAAGCGCGTTAAAGCCGGCATTTGCAATTAAAACAAAAAGAGCCAAACCAGGGAACAAAAAAATCTCAGGCCCCAGTATGTCAGCGCTCACAAGCGGCAGCAAAGCCAGAAAAGCAAGCAGAACAAAAAATATTTTTTTCATAAAAATCACGGCACTGTCCCCTGGCAGGTTATTATTGCCGTTTTCTCATAATCAAATTGGTCCAAATATTCTATTGTCACAGAGCCTGAATATTGGTAATTTGCAGTGCAGGGAGAACCGCCGCAATCAGCAAGCACTTTTATTTCCTCTGCAGCGGGAATCGGAGTGTCCAAAGGGGCGCTGAGAGTTGCATTGCTCATGCTGTCTGCCCCGCTAAAATTTTGGATCTTTATCTGACCGCCTGTGCCGTTAATCAAAACTATTTCGTTAGGGCCTGTAACTGAAATATTGGATGAACGCGTAATAACGAGTTTCACTGGATCGGAACTTTGGCAGGTCACTCCTCCAGACGGCTCGCCCGGAGGAAACATGCAACCACAAAGCCCGATAAACAAAATCAAAAGCAAGGGCAAAAATGTTTTTTTCATGAATCAAATTGCGCGCTTCATGTATTTATTCTTTTGCAATTAAATTTTCTTTCTTTTTGGGCAAAGAATTTTTTTCTTTTCTTTGGGCAACCCACTTTTTATGTGAGCGCAGCGAACACGCGAAGCCTGTTTTGCGCAGCAAAACAGTTCTTTTTCCACGTTGTAAAAGCAAAGCTTTTACGAAGCATCGCAAAACCAAAGGCTTTGCAATGAGGCTTTTCTTTTTAAGAAAAGGCTTAACCGCAACCCTTTTTAATTTGAAAGGCGCTTTTTGTTGTTAGTATGCGGGTTTTTGTTGGGTCACGCGAATTGATTTTCAAGAGCATTGCAAACCAGATTCAGGAGATTGTAAAGAAAAAATCATGCAGTGTAATTGCTCTCCCTACAGGCAGCACTCCAATTGGGTTGTACAAGGAGCTTGTTGAAAGATTTGAATCGGGAAAAATAGATTTTTCAAACACTATCTTCCTAAACCTTGACGAATATTTGGGGTTATCGCAGAGAAACCCGCAGTCATACGCTGTTTTTTTGAGAAAACACTTTTTAGACAGGGTCAATGCAAGCGAAAAAAACATTTATCTCTTCAATGGAAAAGGGGATGCAAAAAAACAGGCGCTTGAAAGGGAAAAGCTTGCAAAGCGCAAGGGCATTGATGTTTGCCTGCTTGGGATTGGAGAGAACGCGCACATTGGGTTTAACGAGCCAGGGGCCAAATTTAATTCGCGGACGCGCGCTGTAAAATTGAGTGAAAGCACTGTCAGTGCGAACGCGCGTTTTTTCAAGAGCAAAAAGCAGGTTCCTAAACAGGCAATTACAATGGGCATAGGAACAATTCTAAAATCCAGAAAAATATTTTTGATGGCATTCGGAAAGAAAAAGGCAAGTGCAGTAAAGAAGAGTGTGGAGGGCAAGCCAAATGAAATGGTTCCCGCGAGCGCGCTCCAAAAGCACAAAGATGCAAATTTTTACTGCGGTTCTGCCGCAGCACAATTTTTGAAAAGCGTGGAGCCTGTAGAATACAATGGAACCAAAATTTTTTCGGATGAAAATCTGCCCAAAAAAAAGAGAATTATTTTTGTTTCACCGCATCCCGATGACAGTGCAATTGCTGCGGGCGCAACTCTTTCAATGCTTGCGCGCCACAACAAAGTCTGGGTTTTTGTAATGAGCTCTGGGCATAGGGCGGTTTACAACAGCAGGAGCAGGCTCCAAAAAACGCTCATGCGCCAGGAAGAGAGCAGTGCAGAAGCAAAGGTTTTGAAAACAAATCCTGTTTTCTTAAATTTAGAGTTTTACGATGATGGGGAGAAAACATTTGTGCGGGA
>JAFGEM010000029.1 GCA_016931555.1 Candidatus Iainarchaeum sp.
TCCCCTATGCTTGAATTTTGCAGCCTGCCTCATGACGTAGTTTCCGCGTCCAGAGCCAAAATCAACGGTCTGAAAAACTCTTTGAGGCGCTGCTCCCTGAAAAGGCCCTTTGTTTCTTTTTGGATTGTTTCGCCTGTGCATTATTTCTCAGCGCTTTTTTTTACGAACTCCAAAAACATTGGGTCTGGGGCCAATGGCCTTGAAGTGAATTCAGGATGAAACTGAGAAGCCATGAAAAACTTGTGTTTTGGGAGTTCAAAAATCTGCATTATTGGCTGGTTCGGCGCTTTTCCGCTGAACACAACACCGGCTTTTTCAAACTTTTCAATATAATTAGGATTGCATTCCAGCCTGTGCCTGAAGCGCCTTCGCACTATTTTCTTTTCTCCAAGGATTTTGAATGCATTTGTGTTTGGCTTTACTTCAACATTTTTGCCCCCAAGGCGCATGTTTCCGCCCATTCCCTCAATCTTTTTCTGTTCCGGCAGAATATCTATTACTGGGTCTTCTGGTTTTGGGTCAAACTCTGTGCTGTTTGCATTCTTTAACCCAATAACATTCCGCGCAATATCAATCAAGGCAATTTGAAAGCCAAGGCAGAGCCCGAGATAGGGAATATTTTTTTCCCTGCAGTATTTTGAAACAGCAATTTTTCCCTCTACGCCGCGCTTTCCAAAGCCGCCGGGGACAATTACACCGTCAATTCCTTTCAAAGCTGCATCGACTTTCCCGCCTTTTTCGATTTCTGTTGTCTCAACCCATTTTACTTCAACACATTTTTTTAATTCGAAACTGCAGTGCTCCAAAGCCTTCAAAATGCTTATGTAAGTGTCGCTGCTTCCAGTGTATTTTCCCGCTATTCCAATTGTAACGGTTTTTGTTGAATCACAGCTTGTTTTTTTCGACCATTCCTCAAGTTCCTTGTTTCCGTTTGTCTTGAATTTTTTGTTTAATTTCAATTCGTTGAGAACAGCTTCATCCAATCCAATGTTTCTCAGTGTTAGCGGAAGAGAATAAATGTTTGCTACATTGTGCACTCCAAAAACCCTTTCAATCGGGACGTTAGAGCCGAGTGAAATTTTTTCTTTTGCCTTCTGCCCTAACTTGTTTTCGCTCCTGCACAAAATAATGTTGGGCGTCAAGCCAAGTTCCAAAAGCTTTCTGATTCCCAATTGCGCTGCCTTTGTTTTCTGTTCTCCCAGGCTCTTGGGCTGTAAAACATAGGTAATGTTTATTACGCAGACGTTTTCCCCGCCTTCCTCATAAACCATTTCGCGAATTGCTTCCAAGGCAAACATGTTTTCAAAATCGCCTACAGTTCCGCCAATTTCTATTACAATTACATCTGCCTTTGTTTTGACTGCAAGCTCGCGCAAAACCTTTTTGATTTCTCCTGTGACATGGGGTATGAATTGAACGTCTCTCCCCAAATATTTTCCAGCACGCTCATTCTCGATTATTGTCTGGTAAATCTTTCCGGAGGTGACAAAATTGTCCTTGCCCAAATTCTTGTCAAGCATTCTTTCATATGTTCCCAGATCCAAATCAGTTTCAGTTCCATCGTCCAATACAAACACTTCTCCATGGCGGAAAGGATTGAGTGTTCCTGAGTCAACGTTCAAATAAGCTTCCAGTTTGATTGGCTCTACTTCCAGACCGCGGTCCTGCAGCATTTTGCAGAGGCTGCTGTTTATTGTTCCTTTTCCAATTCCCGAAATAACGCTGCCTGTTACCACTACAAATTTTGTTTTTCCTGGGGTATAGCCTTTTGGTATTGGGGTGTAGAATTCGTCTCCAGAGGTGCTGATTACTTTCTCTAATATGCTTTCTCCCGACACTAAACCCACCTAAATAATTAAGAATTAAGAATGAAAAAATTAAAGCGGAACTTCTTTAAAAACCTATCCACTGAAAGTCTGCCCCAAACAGGAATTTTTTTTTTAGCGTTTAGCCAATGCTTATCTGGATCTGCTTGGCAATGTCTTTTCCAGAGGCATCCAAATTTGCGCGCAGCTCCCATTTAACCCTGTTCTGGGCTCCTGAAAGCATTTGCAGTGCACCGATTGCCTTTCCAAGATTGCCTCCAATTTCTGCTTTGCTTGGCATTACACTGCTCTGCGGAACCTGTATTTTAAAATCATATTCATTCATTCCCGCGGGATAAAGCTTTTCCCCGTCTACAATCACTTCGCCGGTGTACAATATTGTTTTGACAGTGTCTCTTGAAACACCGCCAACACTTGACCTTGTCCTAATTCCTGGCCCCCTGCTTCGCATTCGTGTTCCTGAACTGTATTGTGTTCTTTCTTCTATTGCTTCCAGAACAACACGCAGTTTTTTTGCCTGTTTGTCTTTTTTAAGCTCGAGCTTAATCTTTCCTTCAATCATTTCGCCGAAAGCAAAAGCAGTTTTCGGCAGAACCAACTCCATTTTTCCCTCGCCAAAACCAAAAACCATTAAACATCACCAATCAGATAAACGCAAAACCTGTATTTATTGGTTTCTTTTAAATACCCGGGAACCTCTAATTATATTATGCCGCCGCTTCAAAGGAGAAGAACGCAACGCAGGAAGAAAAAGCACAGGGCAGTTTCCATGCGCCCTTACGGCTTCGAAGCAACAAAAAAAGAATTTGCCAGCATGCGCGAGACAAAGCCGCTTGTTGTCGGCGCTGAAGGGGAAAAACTTGTTCTTCACGATCGGCGCCTCAAAGACAGGAGAAAAGGCAGGCATTAAATTGGGGCGTGGAGGATTTGGAGTTCTTTGTGAGAGGTTTGTGGTTGGTTGTTACGGATTCAGATTTTTTGCATGTGGTTTTTTGGTTCATTGAATTAATTCTGACTTTCGCTTTTTTCCTAAATCTTGTGAAAATCTTAAAAGATAGCCGTCAGGATCCATGACCAAAATTTCTCTGTTTCCGAGAAGTTTGTTGCCTTTTCTATACCAGTTGTCTTTTGGCTCCATTTTAATTGGATAGTTATTTGCTTTGAGGGATTTAACTATTTTATCCAAATTTTTTACAGTTATTTGAAAGTTAATTCCTCTCCCAAAAGGATATGCTAGTTTTCCAGTATCCCACTTATTGTTTATTTGCTCTAACATTATTTGGCTTCCTTCAAAGGAAAGAAAAACAAAGCTGTTCTCTTCGCGGGAATACTCAATTTTGAATCCAAGGGCCTTTGTATAAAATTCAATGCTTTTTTCCAAATTCGAAACAGCTAATTCCGGAACCAATTTATTGAATTTCATTTGACAATTTATGTCTCCAATTTTTATTTAAAACAAACAGTGTTTCTTTTTTTGGAAGTTGATTGGGGCATGGAGGATTTTCCAATCTTTCGTCATTTAACTTAATTTGCATTGCTCTTAAATAATCTTTTATTTGAGTTAGGTTTATGGCAAATCGTGTTTTAGAGACAGATGCGTTCTCGCGTTTGTTTGAAACACTGGAGCAAGATGAGAAGGAGTGGATTAGGAAAATTATCAGGCAGCTTGGCCAAAATTCGGGTGTTGGCAAGCCGTTGCGTTTTAACTGGTTTCGGGAAAAAAAGTTTGGTGGAAAAAGGCTTTATTACTTGGTTTATGAAAAAAGAAATGCTGTTTTGTTGGTTGCCTTTGGTGCAAAAAAAGAGCAGCAAAAAATAATTAGCCATGTTTTGCAGAATAGAGAAAAATACAAGAAAGCTGTTGAAAGCTAATGCGAAGCAGGCCTGATTCTGCCAGCTTGAATGTCTTCCAAGCTTACTTCTAACTGGCACAAAACATCGTCTGCAAAATCGGCTTTTTTCTTCAGATAATCATACTCTGTTTTTGAAATAGTAATAGTTTCTGCCATAAAAAAACCACTAGAAATAATTATGCCCCAAATATTATAAAAAGCCATGTTTTTCCCCCGAATCTACATTTGGGGCGTGGAGGATTTGAAGTTCTTTGCAATTGGTTTTTGGTGAGTGGTTAGAGGATTCAGATTTATTCTTCTTCACTTGGAACCACTTCAAATATGATGTCGTATTCGTTGTTTATTCTTAGTTTGAATTGGCCGTAATCGCTATAGAGTCCGGGAATTCTTGTTGTATATGGGCTATCCGGACGTTCATCATAACTTTTGTTCCATTCGAGATTGTTCAATGTTTCAAGTGGTGTTTTGCCCGGGCTTTCAATAAACTCAAACTTGGTTAATTCTGAACCAGTTGCATTTGAAACAAATAATTCATCAAAAGATTCAAAACTTTGGCAATAAAAACCAAGGTCATCAGGAATCTCAATAACTTTGCACTTTATTGGGGGGATATCTGCGTACCAAGAGCCATCATCTGTAACGCAACCGCTAAAAGCCACTAATGAAATTATTAATCCGGCTAACAATATGATTCTCTCTTTCAAATCAAATCACTAATCTTAATTATCTCTTTTTTCTAATTTAATCCTTTCGTTGGCACTTCTTTTTGTTCCTTCTGTGGGGTGTGGAGGATTTTCTGTTCACAGGTATTTTTCAAATTCTTCCCTTGTTATTTTTAGTTCATGCTTGATTATTTTGTTGAGCAAATCTATTGAAATTTCTTTTCCTTTGTGGAAAGGCACTGTCAATACTCTTCCGTCTGGGTTGTAAAATGATTTGTGTGAGCCTTTTTGCCTTTTCTCTTCAAAGCCCATTTTTTGCAGTATTTTGATTAGCTTTTCAGGCTTTATTGGCTTGAGCTTAGGCATAAACAGCAACTTTTTTTATTCCAACAAATTTTGCCTTTTGCTCTTTCTGCACTTCTGCCAGTGTTTCCAAGTGCAATTCAATTGCCTCTTTCATGTTTTTCAATAATGCTTTTTCTGTTTTTCCTTGGGAGTAACATCCGGGCAATGCAGGCACTGAACCAATAAACCATTTGTCAGTGCTTTTTTCCACAATAACATCAAACGTTTTTACCTTCACTCTCTCACCAAATAAAAATTGTTTCAAATATAATAAAATATTATCGATTCTTAGTCAAAATTCCTAATTGGGGCGTGGAGGATTTGAAGTTCTTTGTTAGAGGTTTTTGGTTGGTTGTGAGTGGATTCAAAATTTTTCATTGAATCACTCCTTTTTTCTGGCGATTATTCTCTTTGGTTTCATTTCATTTTCTTTTTCTGGATGTTCTTTCAGGTATTCTTCAATAAATTGAAAAA
>JAFGEM010000030.1 GCA_016931555.1 Candidatus Iainarchaeum sp.
AATTCAAATAACCCTTGTATGCCGCCATAAAAAACAAAACTCCCGTGTAAACAATAATTTAATTAAACCCCTTAATATAATTTGTTATTCAACAGCAAAAAAAGGATTTTCTTAATGATTATAACTGTTTCGGGAAAGCCAGGAAGTGGAAAAAGCTCGCTTGCAAAAGCGCTTGCAGAAAAACTTGGTTTAGAGCATCATTCTTCAGGCGATTTCATGCGCGAGATTGCAAGGGAAAGGGGAATAAGCCTTTTAGAGCTGAGCAGGCAGGCGGAAAGCGATGAAAAAATAGACCACATTATAGATGAAAGAACCCGAGAGCTTGGAGAATGGAAAACTGATTTTGTAATGGACTCAAGATTAGCATGGCATTTTATTCCCCAGGCAGTAAAGGTTTTCCTCGATGTTTCAATTGAGGAAGCAGCAAAAAGAATTTACAAAGAATTGAGGGTGGAAGAAAAAGAAAACACCTCACTCCAGGAAACGCGCGAAAACATAAGAAAACGGCAGGAATCCGAAAACAAAAGATACCAAAGCCTCTACAGGATAAACCAGTTTGACAAAAAAAATTTTGACATAATAATTGACACAAGCAAATTAAACCAAAAACAGGTGCTGGAAAAAGCGCTTAAGGAAATAAAAAAATTCTCAGAAAAAAGAAAATAAGGAAAAACAGTTTACTCGCCTGTTCCCAAGAAAAACAAAAAAATGAAATTTACTGGCCTTTTACAGCAAGATTAATGTCTGCAGCAGTAATTGTTTTTCTGCCCGCGTGATTTGAAAACTCTGCAGCCTTTCTGGAAAGCTTTATTCCATACTCCTCCAAGACATCTGCAAGGCTCTGGACAGCATCCTCTGAAACGCGGCCGGCACCAGATTTTCTAATAATACGGTCAACTGCTGCTAAAGGAAGTTCCGACAAAAAAATCCCTCCAATTAAATAAAAAACTATAAAAATAGGGAGATAAACCAAAATAAAAACCTATCGTGCTTTTTTAACAAAAAAAGGGCAAAAAAAAAGCTTTTTCAACAAAAAACAGCGGAAAACCACAGTAAAAGGGTTTAAAAGCAGTCTTTGATAAAAAAATTATTAGGGCAATGGTTAATATGCCAGACTATTTTACACACCCACTAATCAAAGAAAACACTATTGAAAAGCGCGCCTACCAAGAAGACCTTGCAAACAGGGTTTTGAGAGCTGGAAACTCCCTCATTGTAGCGCCCACTGCACTCGGAAAAACAGTGATTGCCATAATAGTGGCAGCAAACATACTCGAAAAAAACCCGAATTCAAAAGCACTGCTGCTCGCACCGACAAAACCCCTTGCAATGCAGCACCTGCAAAGCTTCAGGAATTTCCTAAAAATACCGGAAGAACAAACAATACTATTGACAGGCAGCACTACTCCGAAAAAACGCGCACAAGAATTTGAAAACTCCCGCGTAATAGCTGCTACACCCCAAACAATAGAAAATGACTTGAAAAACCAGAGGCTAAACCTAAAAAACATTGCATTATGTGTTTTTGACGAAGCACACCGCGCAGTAAAAGACTACAGCTATGTTTACATTGCAACAAAATACGTGAAAAAAGCATTGAACCCGACAGTCCTTGCGCTGACAGCATCTCCTGGAAGCACAGAAGAAAAAATCCGCGAAGTATGCAGAAACCTGTCAATAAAAAACATTGAAATCAAAACACTCACAGACAAGGACGTAACAAAATACATGCACAAAATCAATATGGAATGGAAACGCGTTGACCTCTCTCCCGAACTAATTGAAATCAAATTATTGTTAGAACAGGTAATGCGCGATTTGCTTGCAACACTAAAAAAAATGGGCTGCGCAAGAACAACTAATGTAAAATACTTCAGCAAAAAACGCATACTCGAAATGCAGGCGGAAATTCGGAAGAGGATTGCGCGGCACGGAAAAACACAGCCAAGCCTTTTTGCAGCTGCAACTGCAGCAGCACAATTCCTAAAAATAAGCCATGCCCACACACTGCTTGAAACACAGGGCTCCTATGCACTCAACGATTATCTGCAGCGCCTCAAAAGCGAGGCTTTCCAAAGCAATGCAACAAGAGCAGCAAAACAATTGATTGCAAAAAAACAGGTTAGGGATGCGCTTGACGCCTCCTCAAAATTAAGGGAGCAGAAAATCAACCACCCGAAAATGGAAAAACTGAAAGAAATTCTGCTCGAACAGTTTGCAGCAAAGCCTGAGAGCACTGCACTTGTATTCAACCACTACAGAGACTCAATAAAAAACCTCGCAGAATTTTTAAATACTATTCCAAGCATAAAAGCAGAGAAATTCATTGGGCAGGCCAACAAAAAAGACGAAAAAGGCATGTCGCAGAAAGAACAGGCGGACAAAATCCAAAAATTGAAAAACAGGGAAATCAACTGCCTTGTCTGCTCTTCTGTTGCAGAAGAAGGATTGGACATTCCAAGCGTTGATTTGGTTGTTTTTTACGAGCCAGTCCCAAGCGAAATAAGGACAATCCAAAGGCGGGGGCGAACAGGAAGATGGGCGCCAGGAAAAGCAGTCATTCTAATGGCGCGCGACACAAGAGACGAAGTTTTCTACTGGAACGCAGTAAAAAAAGAGCAGCAATCACATTCAATGCTCTTTGCAATGCAGAATGAATCACACAAAAAAGAGGAAAACGCGCTTGCAAAGCAGACAACGCTCTCGGGCTTCACGGAAAAGCCAAAAAACAGCGAACAATTGCTTGTTTATGTTGACAGCAGAGAGCGCGGAAGCAATCTTGCAAAGCTTTTGGAGGAAAGAGGCTGCCTCGTAAGGGAGAAGCAACTCGAAGTAGGAGACTATGTTTTAAGCGACAGGTGCGTTGTTGAAAGGAAAACAACAAAAGATTTTTTGCAGAGCATTATTGACGGGCGCTTATTTACACAACTGCCTGCAATGTCCTCAAACTATGAAAGCCCAATGATTTTGATTGAGGGAAACCCAAAAGAATTGTTTACACTGCGCAATATACACAAAAACGCGATTATCGGGGCTTTAACTTCAATTGCAGTCTCCTACAGGATACCAATTCTTTTCACTGAAAACGAGAGTGAAACAGCTGATTTTCTGCATGTCACTGCAAAGCGCGAGCAATTAAACAAATACAAGGACATCCGCCTCAGGGTAGGCAGGAAAAACATGTCTCTTGGGGAAAGGCAGCGCTTTGTAATCGAATCTCTCCCCAATGTAGGGGCAAGCATGGCGCGCTCTCTTTTGAAAGAATTTGGAAGTGTAAAGGGAATTGCAAATGCAACAAGCAAAGAACTCCAGAACATAGAAAAAATGGGGCCAAAGAAAGCCAGCCAAATAAAAAAAGTTTTTTGGAGCCAGTTCAAGGAAGAGAAAGATTAGAAGCCAAGCAACAAAAGAGCAGAATCCCGATAAAAGGGAAACGGGAGAAGAAGGGAGAAAGCATTAACGCGGCCTCGCATGTTTCTTGCGCATGCTTCTAATGCGCGAGGCCCAAAGCCGCCTGTAATCGCGCAGTGCATAAAGTTTTTTTGGTTCAATGCCTGCTTTTCTAAGATTTTTTTCGCCGGGAACAGTAAGTCTCCCAAAATGCCCCATTTTATAACCAGAAAAATTGCGTTCGAGCAACACTGCAATTGAATGCCTCTCTTTTGAACCAATACCTAATTTTTCAAATGCGTCCTTTACTGTAGAAAATGGGTAAAAGGAGATGTCGTTAAAAACCCTTTTTTTTGGGTTATGCATGACACTTGCACTGCCCATGAGAATTGGAGTTCCTCTTTTTTCAACCATTTCAGTAAGAGTATGACGCCGCGTTTTGGGGGCATAAAAAAAGAGTTCCCTTTTAGGGTCAAGCTTCTCGGGCTTTGGGGAATAATAAAAGCGGAATACAATTGTATCCGCAACACTGATATCCTGCGGCAAAAGCATTTTTACAAGCACGCCGAGCTTCCCAGGCATATGGGAAAAAGGCAAAGAAAAGCTTTTTAATGATTGCAGGGAACAATTATTTCATCAAAAACGAATTTTTTTTAATTCAGATTTTTGAGACTTTTATTTTTGAGGCATTTAAATGACACAATGGCATTTGGGTTCAAAACGCAAGTCAAGCGGAGGCATTAGAGGCAGTGTAAACAAGAGAGACAAGCGCCTTGCTGAAAGAGGCGGCGATTTTTCTGCCACTGGAATACTGGATTCCGGAGACAAGGAAAGGAGAAAACCCGCAAGAACAAAGGGCGGGCAGACAAAGGTTAAAGCCCAAAAAGTGAAATTTGCCTCTGTTACTAACCAAAAAACAAAGAAAACCATTAAGGCAGAGATTATTTCTGTTGCAGAGAACAATGCAAACAGGCAGTTTACAAGGCAGAATATTATTACAAAAAATGCTGTTATTCGAGTGAAAATTGAGGGCAAGGAAGCGCAGGCAAGAGTAACCTCAAGGCCCGGGCAAACAGGCAGTGTACAGGCAGTATTGCTCGAATAAAGCGCAAAAAAATGGTTTTTTAGCTGTTTTCTTGTTTTTTTATGAAAAGAACAAAAAAGAGCAAGGTTTAAATACTACCTGAACAGCAAGTTATTATAGGTGCATCCTCGAATTCTGAAATATTAACATAACAAGAAAATTATAGTAATATGTTAACGTTTTGGTTTGGGAGTTAAAAAAATTCGGTTTTATTGGGAGTATTGAAAAAACTGTATAGGTGGTTTAATGGCTACAAAATGCCCAGAATGTGGAAGTAAAAAACTGAGGACAGATCCTGCGCGCGGAGAACTTATTTGCCAGGATTGCGGATTAATAATTTCTGAAGACATGATTGATTACGGAAAGGAATGGCGCAGCTTTGATTCAGACCAATTCGAAAAACGCGCCAGAACAGGAAGCCCAATGAAATACGTGAAATTAAACAAGGGCCTAGTTACAATGATTGACAGGCGCGGAACTGATTTGCGCGGAAACAAGCTTTCAAGCAAAAGCCGCGCCCAAATGTACCGCCTAATAAAATGGCACAAAAGAGCAAGCATTAGCAGCAGCATGCAAAGAAACCTTTCAATCGCATTAACAGAACTGCGCAGAGTCGCATCATACCTCAATATTCCAGAATCACTTATCGAAGCCGCTGCACTGCTTTACAGAAAAACAGTGAAAAAAGGCCTGATACGCGGAAGGCTCATTGAAGCAGTTGTAGCAGCAGTGCTCTACACTGTATGCAGAACATACCATGTTCCAAGAACACTGAATGAAATGGCAGAAGCAAGCGGGCTAACAAAAAAAGAAATTGGGAGAACATACAGGTTCCTTGTAAGAGAACTTCACTTGGAAGTTCCTTTAACAAACCCAATCCACTATATCCCAAGATTTGCCTCTGAATTGAATCTGAGCGGAGAAGCACAGGAAGAGGGCAGAAGAATCCTCGAAAGCGCAATTGAAAAGGGATTGATTTCAGGCAGAGGCCCTACAGGAGTTGCAGCGGCAGCAGTTTACATTGCAGGCCTGCTCAAAGGCGAACGCAGGACACAGAAAGAAGTTGCAAATGTTGCCGGCGTAACAGAAGTAACAATCCGGAACAGGTACAGGGAACTCAAAAAAAGGCTTAACATTGACGTGGCAGCATAAGCTGCTTTTTATTTTTCGCCTTAGCACCCCTGTACAAAAAGCGCCTGATTTTAACTAATTCCTGCAAAAAAACAGGTTAGCCAGCAGGTTATTTATTTTCATTGCACAGAATACTTTTGTATGGCAGATGCGAATATTAACATGCAAATTGAAAGATTATTCCGTGACGCAAAGAGAAATTGCCTGTTTTGCTATGGTAGGGCGCGGTTGAGAGATACTGAAACAGAGAAAAATATTGCCTTGGGAAAAGTAGAGGAAATGCGCGAACTCTTTGAGGGAAAATACAATTCACTTAGAAAAGCAGATGCATCCACAGAAGCAATACAAAGGGCACTTGAAAACAAGCGCATATGCATGGACGCAGTGGATACCTGCAAAAACTGTGACAAGCGTGTTGACAGGCTTAACAGAGAACTCGGCAAAATAAAATAAGCAAAAAACTATTTGGCAATAATCTCTACTTTAGAGCCAATGGCTTGGCCAGGCAAACCAGAATCAAACTTTGCCCTGACTGCACCTTTATCTCCATGAGGCGCAA
>JAFGEM010000031.1 GCA_016931555.1 Candidatus Iainarchaeum sp.
AGAATAGCCTTCATAAAAAAAAGTAATGTTTTTGCGCATTGCCTCTAATGCAGCAGCATCAAATTCCCCTAACTCAGAGGCTACTGCGCGCAGTTTTCTTTCAAAAATAATGTCGGGCTTGTCTTCCCTGAGTCTTGAAGGGCACCTGCAGAACAATTTTCCCGTGTCAAGCTGCTGGTGCACTTCCAAACCAGCTTTTAGGCCCAGTTGCTTAAAATCAGGCATTTAAATCGTTATAAATTAGGAAATAAAGGTTTAATAGTATTACTTTGCACTCAGGATTTTTCCAAGCTCAAAGCACTCTTGCCGTATCTTCTTGTTTTTCTGCACTTCCTTGGGTTTTTCTGCTTTTGCTTTCACAGCGCCAACTAATAGCATTTGATGGTCTTTCGCGAACTCTTCAAGCGCTCTTGCACAAAAAGCAATGTTTTCCATGCTTTGGCTGCCAACACAAACAACAGCAGCTTTCTTGCCTTTGAGCCTTGCCTTTCCCACTATTGGATTAGTCCTGTCCATAAAATTCTTCATTATTCCGGAAACATTCTTAAAATAGTTCGGGCTTCCCAAAACAATTGCATCGGCAACAAGCATTTTTGAAATGACTTGCGCCATGTCATCATCTATAGTACAGGGCAAACCTTTTTCAAAACAATCACAAATAGCTTTGCAGGGCTCTACTCTTTTATTTCTTAAAAGCACAAGTTCAATTTGCGCTCCGGCATCTTTTGCCCCATCCAAAACCCGCCTGAGCATTGCCTCTGTATTGCCCTGCCTTGGCGAACCGCAAACTGCCAACACTTTCATTATCCCATCTTTTATATTTTTGTTATGTGTTTTTCCACTTTTGCCGTGCTTTTTGCTGCTGGATTTGTTTATTTTTTTCCGCTTCTTCCTTTTTTCTTCTTATCTGTTCCTCAAGAGTCATTTTTTTGTAGGCTTTTTCTTTCCTTTTTTGCATTAAAATTTCCCTTTTTTTCTTATTGCTGATGGGCTTGTGATGTGAAGTGCTTTTTGTTCTTCTCATATACTCACCTTTTCCTTTCAATCGAATATTCTTCTCCGGGAGAAACAAATTTTTCCCCAAGCAAGTGCATTACAATTTCCTCAAGCTTTGGCTCGGATGTTTTTGCAGCAACAATTTCCCCTATAACGAGCATATGGTCTGCATTTTTTGGCACGAGAATTTCAGAGAGCCTGCATTCCATTACAATCTTGGACTTTTTAATGCTTGGAACATTTACTTTTTCACTTTTAATTTTCTCCAATCCAATCTTTGCTAATTTATCCTCATTGTCCCTTGCTTTCTTCTCGCATTCAATTGCTGTCTGCTCCCAATCTCTAGTAACAACATGAACAACAAATTCTTTTGTTTCGCGAATATTTCTCACAGTCCTTGTCTCCCTGTTTTGTATTCCAACCAAAAGCATTGGCGGTGTAAAAGAAACAGGGCAAACCCAGCTATATGGGGCAGCATTAGCAATGCCCTCTGAATTAATGCTTGTAACTACTGCAACTGCGCGTGGATAAATTAGTCTTACAAATTCACTCGGCTGCATGTTCAATAATAATAACCCAAATTAATTTAAACCTCTTTTAGCATTATTCTCTCATGCCTCCGGGGAAAAAGCGAAAGCAGAGAAGAAAGCCAGTTGTAGGGCAAATTCCTTTGCCTGTTATTCCAAAAACAGGGCACAGGCGAAACCCAATACATGCAGCAGATTCTTTGAGAAAAGCAGAGGAAAGGTTCACTGGTGCTATGCAGGAATTGGAAAGGGTTAGGCCGCGTGAAGCCAAGGAATCGCGTTTGAAAGCGCTTGCTGCTGCCGGCAAACTTGTTGGTGCAAGGGCAAAGCTTCGGTTTATTGCACAGTTGGATTCAAAATTCAATATACTAAATAATATGGCTTTTGTGGAAAAAACATTTTCTTTTTTACGCTCGCAAAAAGCACAAAAGGGTTTTGCGCTTGCAACAGTTGACATGGACCACCTAAAACGGATAAACACTAGACATGGCCACGAGTATGCAGATATGGCAATAGGGGTTTATATTCAGGCTGTTTCAGAGGCTGCAAAAAATTGCAGGGGCTTTGCAGGCAGGTTTGGCGGTGATGAGCTCAGGGTTTTTGCGCCTGTAGGCGCTGAAAAGCTAAAGCGTGCTCTGGAAGAGGCTTTGGGAACAATGCAAACATATGGCTTGGGTTTTTCTGCAGGAGTAGCAGAATCAAAACATGTTTCACGTTTGCGAACTCCGCAAAAAAAGTTTGATTCGTTGTGCAAGCTTTCAGACAAGGCCGCGTACAAAAGCAAGCGCGCCGGAAGAAGCAGAGTAACAATTTTTTAGTCGCTTCGCAGTTAAGTTTTTATTTCTTTAACCTGTCTCTTTTTTTGACTCTTATGGATTGGCTGGGTATCGTCTTTCAGGTTTTGGGCGGTCTGGCTCTGTTCATGTTTGGAATCCACTTCCTAAGTGACGGTCTAAAGCGGGCTGCGGGGGAAAAATTAAAATCTATTCTCGAAAGAATGACTAATCGGCCCATAAAAGGCGTTTTTGCAGGCGCCGTAACTACTGCCGTAATCCAAAGCAGCAGTCTTACAACAGTAATGCTTGTCGGCCTGATAAACAGCGGGTTGTTGAGTCTCGAGCAGGGCGTCGGAGTAGTATTGGGTGCGGAAATTGGCACGACAATAACAGCGCAAATACTTGCGTTTCAAATAGGCACACTATTTTTTCCTATAATCGCGTTGGGTTTTTTTCTGTTCTTCTTTTCAAAAAACCACAAGCACAAAGAGTACGGCCAGATAATTTTAGGGTTTGGAATCCTTTTTTTGGGGATGTATACAATGTCGAGCGGAGTAAAGCCATTGAGGGCAGATCCGTTTATGATAGAAATTCTCGTTTCATTCGGAACAGTCCCAATTTTAGGAGTATTGGCAGGAGCAATTTTTACAGGAATAGTGCAAAGTAGCAGCGCAACAACGGGTTTGGTTGTTGCTATGGGCATTGAAAATGTGATTGATTTACAGTCTGCAATAGCGATTATTCTCGGAGCGAACATAGGGACCTGCATTACAGCACTCATTGCTTCCATAGGAACCTCCCTGAACGCAAAAAGAGTAGCGGTTTCACATTTTTTGTTCAATGTAACGGGCGTAATTCTTTTCTTTTTCTTTATTCCCCTTTTTGCTTATCTTGTTTCTTTAACTGCTTCTGACCTGCCAAGACAAATTGCAAATGCACACACGATTTTTAACGTTGCAATGACAATAATCATGCTTCCGGCAGTAGGCTTGCTTGTTCGCGCCACAAAAATAATTGTTCCTGGGGAAGACATTCAGGTTGATAGGGGAGCAAAATTTGCAGACAAGCGCCTTTTATCTGCTCCGGAAATAGCCTTAGGCCAGGCGGAAAAAGAAACAGTGAGAATGGCAAAAATTGCACATGAAATGCTGGTTAACAGTGAAAAAGCGGTTTTTCAAAAAGACGGCAAGCTACTGAAAACTGTAATGCTTCAGGAAGAGGCAGTAGATGAACTTGACAATATTATTGAGGCATATTTAATCAAAATATCCCGCAAAAGCCTAACAAAGAAACAGAGGAAGAAATTAACGCTTTTGCTGCATGCAATCTCGGACATAGAGCGCGTTGGAGACCATGCAAATAATCTTGCTGAAAAGGGCGAGCAAAAATTACGGCAAAAAGCAGGGTTTTCAAAGTCCGCTTACAAGGAGCTTGCTTTGATGTTCAAAAAGACACGAGAATGTTACAGTGCAGCAGTGCGTGTTCTGGAAACAGGTGACAAGAGAATAGCAAAAAAGGTTTTGAAACTCGAAACAGAGGTAGACTATCTTGAAAAAAAGCTTGAGAAAGCGCATCTCCGCAGATTAAAAAGAGGAACATGCAGGGCAGAACTCGGGCCAATATACATTGACATTATCCGGAATCTTGAAAGAACAAGCGACCATGCAAGAAACATTGCATACGCAGTTTTAATGGGTTTTTAATCCTGCCATTGCTCCTGATTTGGAATAGTAGACTCAGTGATTTCCCCGCGCAAATTTTTGCGCATTAATTCCTTCACTTTCTCTTTATTCTTATAATTTCCAAGAAGCCAGGCAAGTTTTACAAAAGCAGTTTCAGGCAGCATGTCTTCCCCTGGAATAACTCCCATTTCCACCAGGTCTGTTGCCTTGTCATAAACATGCATCTGCACTCTCCCATACAAACATTGCGAAGTCATTACAACAACACTCTTTTTTGCCAGTGCCTTTATTGCGGGAAAAATTTTCTTATGCGCCTTCTTTGTAATTGCATCAGGCATGTGCCCGGGAGTCTGCCCCAAACCAGTTCCCTCAATTACCAATCCCTTAAAACCGTGTTTTGAAAAAAACTCAAACTGAGAGGGAAACATGTTAATGGTAATTTTGAGGAGGCCGACTTTTTCCTCAAACTTTGGCTTTAAAACAAAGGTTCCGCTGCTCTTTCGTGCATAATCTTTCTTCAAAAAAATAATCTCGCGTGAATTGTAATCAATCTTTGCAATCACAGTATCATTAACAGGCTTGAATGCATCTCTTCTGCTGGTATGCATTTTTCTTGTTTTGCAGGCAGGCAGTATTGCGCAGGCATTATCCGAGCTTGAATCGTGCATGCAAATTGCTACTCCCGCAAAATCTGTTTTCGCAATGAATTCTGCGGCACAAACAAGGTTCATTGCAGCATCACTGCTGCCCCTGTCCGAGCTTCTTTGAGCCCCAACAATAATTACGGGGATTGGGCACTTTTCAAGTACAAATGCCATTGCTGCGGCTGCGACAGCGAGATTGTCTGTTCCCATTCCAAGAATAATTCCTTTAGCGCCTTTTTTTGCTTCCCCCTGCACTGCCTTTGCAATTACTCCAAAATGTGCAAATCTTAAATCATCGCTCCACATGTTGCTAATAAGCTTTGAGTTAAAGTTTCCTATTTTTGCGAGCTCTGGAAACATTGCAAGCAAATCTTTGGGAGTGAAAGCGCTGTAAACTGCACCTGTTCTGTAATCCACTCGGCTTGCAATTGTTCCTCCAGTGTGCAAAATAGAAATTTTCGGCAGGTTTGAATCCTGTTTTACTGTTTCCTGTTTTGCCTTAGCCACTTTTTGGCCGGCAGACAATTTTTTTATTGAGGAAATTTTGCTTGTCTCTATTCCTATATTATAGCCGCTTTTAAGTTTCAAGAAAACAGTGTTTTTTTCATTGCTTGGAAGAATTGTTCCAATAAAAGTCTGTTTTTCAGACACTAATTCTACTAGGTCACTTTCCTTTAACCCCTGCTTTTTCAAGAAACCCATAAAACGTCAATTCCTATCTTGCATGAAACCCTTTTTATTACCTTTTTTTATCGGCAATGGCTCTGGTCTAGAACAAACTCTACTTGATTCGAACCCAAAAAATTGCTCGGGCTCTGCCTTAAATTAATATTGTCCGGCAGCCATAAGTCAGCTGGCGATTTTGCTTCTAATTTTTCCTCGCAAACAGACCCCAAAAGGCAGTCAATGCAATGGCATAATGTTTTGCACTCGCCAGTTGCAAGATCAATGTTCGGCTGCTCGCAATACTGTGCCCTGCAAACCTCACCTCCGACCACCTCAAAAATAACAGTGTTCATGTCAAAGCCCGAGTCTTCGCCCAAAGCCTTTATCTTGACCTCAAAGTTTCCAGAGCCCACGTCAATCGGAATCTCCATTGTTGTAATCTCCCGTGACAAGAGCCTGTCCAAGGGCATTGATTTTGAAGCGTCAAAAAGAAATATTCTGCGCCATGCGCCATTTTCAAGCTTTTTTTGGTAAACGTCAATTTTCACTGAGCCGAACAGCATTATCTGCTTTCCAGAGTTTTCAATTTTAACTTTTATTACAACAGGCTCCTTGCTCGCATCATACTTTTCCTTTGCAACCAATTCTCTTATCATAAGCTGCGCCGGCTCATCCCCAAAGTAGACCTTGCATACAAACAAATTTGATTCGAGTGCGCAGCGTGTGTATGTTCTCAGATTTTTTGTTGAAGGGAAAATTATCCTGCGTTCATCCCATTCAATCAAACCGCATTTGTCATTAATGTTGCAGCATTCTTTTGGATTGTTGCATTCAAATGCAAGGCTCCTGTTGCTTGCATCAAAGTTTTCCGCTACTAAAACGTGCCCTGCGGGAAAAAAGATTGCTTTTTCAATTGCCTTGCCCTGTTCTATCTCTGCCCCTACAAGAGTGTTTTCAATTACTTCCGCAGGATCCTCTGTTGGAAAAAAAACAGGAAGGAAAGTGTAAAGCGCCCATATCAATGCGAGAGTGACGATTGCAAATACAAACATTCTAAAAACATTCATCTGTTTCTTCTCCTGCGCTTTGGATCTGGGCGGGTTTCAGCGCGAAACTGCCACTGCAAAAGCCAGATAAAAACTTTTGAAACAGCCATTACAGCTATGCTAATGGCAATAAGCATAACCCAGTTTTGGGTTCGTAAAAAGTATGTTGTCCAGTCATCGCTCCAGACGCGCAACCCAAACAAGGCGTAAACAACGATTGCGAGTGCAGCTAAAAAAATTGATATGCGCCAGCTCCATGAAAGTGTTCTGCCTCCAATCATTTTTCCTCACCTATCTTTACATGAGTTTGTTGCTTGAACATTTTAATTATTTCCTTTACACTTGTTGCTTCTTCCGGCTTTTTATCCTGCCGTATTGAAATCATTCTTGGAAATCTTAGTGCGAGTCCTTCTCCTTCTTCTTTTTTTCCTGCCCTGTGCACAGGACTTTTTGTAATTTCATCTGCACGCACTTCAATAACATATTTGGGAGAAACCCATACGTCTGCCTCTAACTCTGAATCCACTCTCGCAGGCTTTTTCTTTACGCTTGTCTTGCTCAGAATCTTTTCCAAATCCTGCAATTGCTGTTCACTCATTCCAGTGCCAACTTTTGCGATGCTTCTCAGCATATCCTCTTTTTCATCGTAAACAGCGGTTAGCAACGCTCCTAAACCAAATTGTGTTCGTGCGCCTTTGCCCTTAAAATAGCCAATTATTGCAACATCAACAGAATCCTGCAATTCCCCCTTGTAGGACCTCTTTAGTTTTATCCATGAAAACTTTCTTGCACCAGCAATGTATGGTGCGCTTAAATCTTTTGCAATAATGCCCTCTAAGCCCTTCCCAACATTTTCCTCGAAAAACTTATCCACTGTCTTAGGGGAATCAGTAACAATACTTTTCGTTAACTCAATATCGTTTCCTTTCTTTATCAGCTTCTCAAGTTTTTTTCTCCGTTCCTTAAAGGGCAGCCCCATTAAATTTTTTCCATCATCAAACATTACATCAAAAACAAACAGGCGCAATGGAAAATCTTTCGCCATTTCCTTTATATCATATTTTCTCTTTCTCTGGATAGTAACCTGAAAAGGCAAATATTCGCCAGTCTGTTCATTTACGGCAAGTGCCTCTCCCTCAAAAATCGCGTCCTTTGCCTTAACCTGTTTTTTCACTGCCTCAGCAATCTCAGGAAACATTGGAGTCATATTCTCCTGTCGCCTGCTAAAAATAGTTACTTTCTCTCCATACTTATGCACTTGAACCCTAAACCCGTCGTACTTTGCCTCTACTGCGCATTTTCCCAGTTTTTTCACAATTTCCCCTGCACTCGGAAGCCGTTCAGCAAGAGTAGGCCGAATAGGAACTCCAGGGGTAATGTGAATTTCTTTCAAACCATTTAAACCATTTCTCTTTAATTTTTCTGCAATGCTTCCCAAATCACTATGCACATTATACTTTTCCTCAATTAACTCCCTTATCCGCATACGCAGCTTTCTTTCAAACTCTTCTTTACGCTTATCCACTTTTTTTTCCTTTAACTTATCTTCAATTTCTTTCTTCAATTTGGCGTCTGCCTCTTTCAAAAGATTAATTGCAAACGCATCCATTATTGTTGGATCTCCAATTCCCAGCCTCAAATGCCCCAAAGGAACCCGAATAATATATTTTGCTTCAACTGGCTTTGCAGAATTCAGCAGCTCGGCAAGCAGCCTTATCTTTAAGTCTTGGCTGCCTTTTCCTTCAGCGCGCGCAATTTTCAGCAAGTTATTGAATACTTTTGCCACACTAAGTTCACCAGAAAAAAGCGCGCTCTGCTTTTTCTTCTTTAAAACCTCTTCGGCAACTAAACCCAAATCCCCTTTAACCTTAAATTTTTGTTCAATCTCTTTTTTTGGATAACCAGAAATTTTCGCAATTGCCTCTTCAACAAACTTTTCCCCCATTCCAATATCCAGTCCTTCATAAGGCGGTGCAAGTTGCCCTTGGCAGAGAAAAACAATCTGCTGAATATCATCTGAACCTGTTTTTTTGAATAATTCTGCCAATAAATCAGTCATTAAAAGCCGAGAATTGGCTTTCTCAATCTTCTCAAAATAATCAGCAACAATCTTGAATTGCATTCGTAATTATAAAGGCAAATAGAGTAATTTAACCTTTTTGTTGCCAAGAAAAACATTTTATTCTCTCCCAATCACATTATTATACTATGTTTGAGGGCGATTTTTTACTGCATCTTTTTTTCGGCAGTTTCCTAGAAATGGTGCTAAGCATAGTGTTTTTTGCAATTGGATTGTATTTGGCAGCAAAGCTCCTTGATCTAAAAGAAAACTCGCGTGAAAATGTGCTGCGCATTACACTAATTGCATTTGTATTTGCAATCGGCGGAATTTTCTTCCAATATGTTGATTACTGGTTTCTAATGGCAATACAGTTTATCGCGACTCTTATAGCAGTAAAACACTTTTACAAAACAGATTATCCGGACGCATTCGGCGCAGTAATAGTGGCAAACATACTGTTTATCCTGATAAAAGGTTTTTTTGTCCCAGGGGCTTTGCCTTTATTTTAGCTATCCAAAGTCTCTGTTCAGAACCTAAATGTTTTTGGGTGTGTAGCTATTTTCTCCTTCGCTGCCTTTTGGGCGTTGTTGGCTTTGGCGCGCGCTTTCTTTGCACTCTTTTGTATCTTGGCTTTTCTGGGTAAACCGCATTTGAGACTAGAATTACTCTTTCAAATCCGCCGAGCCTTATTAGGTCTTTGTAGATTGCTCCAACGCAACCTTGGGAAATAGTGTGTATTGTTGGTTTTCTTGTTCTCAGCGTTTTCGCTTCATGCTCGAAAACATCCATTGAATATGCGCTTTTTGATTCCATGCCTCCAATTTGCACTTGTCTTACGCCGAGTCGTTTGAGTTTTTTTGCAAACAAGAGTATAGAATTATCGTATCTGGGAGTTCCCCTTATTGAATCCATTTTTAGTATTATCTCGGAATCGTTTCTTGCAGTTGCAATAATAAGGTGTTTTGGTGCATTCATTTCCCGCAATCTTTTTCCTGTCTTTCCAGTGTTGAATATGTCCTCAAGAATTATTACTGGCGTCTTTGCCTGTGTCAACAATCCTGCAATTGTTTTTGCATATTTTTCTCCGCCTTTGTCATTGTAAAAAGGGTGTACTAATACAATTACCTTGCCGTTAGCTCTTTTTATCTTTTTTTCCAATGCAGCCCATTGTTTTGCGCTAATTCTTTGCAGTGTAGGAATCCAAGCATTATCCATTTTATATCCCAATAATAACAGGCTCAAGATAGTTAATAAGTTTTTGGGTTTTTATTGGGCGCTTTCTGTATTATCCTTGAGCGCCAAGTACTCGTATGCTTTTTGAAGCGCTAAAATTGCTTTCGGCAAATCATTGAGCTTGAAAGAACTGCTGCTCTTCCATTCCTCCCCATCTTTATACCTTTTATCCAGTGAAACGCTGTTGAAGACATTGCCTTCTTTTCCTTGATTCTCCCAAACAGCAACTTGTATTCCGCCTGCTTTGAATTTCTTTATCGGACTCATTTTCTCACCCCCTTTTTCATCTCCTTTGCCTTTCAGAAAAAATTTCCGAAATAACTTCAAAATTAATTAAAAATAAAAAAATTGAAGAAAATTGGTTAGCAAGAGTAACCAATCAACTTTGTTATCGGGTGCAAAGGCCCTTGCACCTGAACCAATTTTCTCTGCCCTTGGCCTTCTACAAACCAACACAATTTTGAGGAAAACATTTTACATCACCTGCAAATACCCTTGTTTTCACGCTTTAAAAACAACGCGATGCAGTGGATTTCCGCTGTTCCGCTGTTAGGAATTTGCTTTTAAAACTAACCAATCCTAAATATTTTAGCTTCTTTTGTAGTTTTCGCAAGCCTCCATGTAAAAGCTTGCTTTTACGTGGCCTCGCAAAACCTTGGTTTTGCAAGGTTTGAAAGCGAGCTTGCGAGCGCTTCGAAAAGGCTTTGGGGCTGTAGTCTAGCTTGGTTAGGATTCGTGCTTTGGGAGCATGCGACGGGGGTTCAAATCCTCCCAGCCCCACACTTTTTTTAAATTAAAGCAATCTTTTTTAATTCTTCAATCCCATAATTATCTTTGAATTAAATGCATGGGACTTTGGTGTAGCTTGGTTAGCATTTTAGGCTGGGGGTCTAACGACGGGGGTTCAAATCCTCCAAGTCCCAATTTCACAGTTAGGGGGGCAGTGCATTGACAAAGCCAAGAAAACAACAGGGTTTTATTTCAGTCAAGGAAGCGCAGAAAAGGGCAAAAGGATTTGGAATTAGCACTACTGGCACAAGCATTCGAATTGCCCTTGAAAAAGTTCCAAGAGAGTGGGTTTTACAGTCTGCATGGGGCAAAAAAGGTGCAATTAAAATTAGGGAGGACAAGCTCCTTGAAATATTGAAGCGCACGCCAAAACAGGGGGTAATCCCAAAGGGCTATTTTACTGTAACTGGGCTGATTAAAGAAGCCAAAAAACAGGGTGTAACCTTAAACAAACAATCAGTCAAATACAGGTTTGCACAGTGGCTTGAAAAACCCAAGGAAAATTCAGACAAAATAAAGGGGTTTGCAGTAGACATTCACGATCCAAGGCACAGGTGGTTTTTTTCCCCTGAAAACGCGAAAGCACTGATTCAATGGGCGCGCGAGGTAAAGGAAGCGCCGCAATTGGCAAGAGTAGGAATGATTGTTCCAATGACAACAATTGCAGAATCAGAGGCAATTGGCTTGGATTCTGCCCACTGGGCCTGTCAAGCCTTAGGGCTAAGAAAGATTAAGATTGGCAGGAAAACATATTTAAAGCCCGAAGACGCTAAACGTTTAAGGGCTTACCTTGCAGAGGGCAGCCACAGGGGAAAAAGGAAAAAGTGAGTTTTAATGGCGCGAAAACCACGGGTGCCGAAAAAGAAAATGGTTGCAAGGCATAGAAAACCAGTGCAAAGAAGCCAGGTTTTTCGAAAATCACCGCGCACTCTTACGCGCGGGCGAACGCTTGCAAAAAGGCGCGCAATATGGATGCAGGTTGCTCAAACCGCCAGAGAATCTGAGATTGTAAGGCGCAATATTGACTTGTTTGGAAGAGACCCTGTTTTGTTCCGCTTGGCGACACTGGTTGAATCTGCAGTGCACCCGGGACATGGAATAAGGAGAGGCATGCTTCGCAGCATTCGTGATGCAGAGCGCAGAATCCTGTTAGGGGAACTTTCACAATTTGAATATCATAAGTGGGCGAAAGAATTGGGAATTCCAAACGCAGGAAACTCGCCGTATCTCGCGTTTTTGCGCAGAGGCAAAAAATAGTGCGTATAATTTGGTTCCCATACAATTAAATATTTCTTTGCCCAATTTTTCTTTTGAATGAAAGCACACCTTTACTTTGAAAAAATAAAAATCCCCTCAATAGTATTGTTCCTTTTTTACCTGCTTGACCTAGTGCTAATCGCGTTTGTTGCAAGCTCAACACAAAACATTCAGGCTGTTTTTTTAGCATCAAAATTCCTTTTTGCACTTTATCTAATCTGGGCCTTTGTAATAGTATTTTGGGTGGGCTACAGTTCCTCCAAGGAAATTGGAAGCGTTCCAAAAACAGCAGTTATTGTTTCTGCCCTTTCAATAATACTTGCTGGCTTTTTAGCGCGGATTGTCAGCGCATTATTCTATATCCTCTTCTACATTCCTGTAATGTCCAGCATTTCTCCGGAAATAATAGACTATCTTGTAGGCCCGACAATTGATTTGAACATGGTTTTCCTGCCTGTCTTTTTGCTGTCAGGCCTCTCATATGACATTGGCATTGGCTTTATTTTCGGGGCATTCGGCGCCTATCTCGCAAACTTCAGGAAAAAAAGGAATGTAAGGGGATTTTTTGCTCGAGCTTGAAAAAACTTTTCTTGCAAAATCCCTGCCAAAAGACTTGAAGGAATGCAGGCACACAGAGCTCTTTGCAAGCTATGTGCCCAACGAATCTGGGCATTCTACCTTGCGTATCCGGAGCCACGGCTCAAAATTCGAGATTACAAGAAAATCTCCTGTTGCAGAGGATGCTTCGGAACAGAACGAGCATACAATTGAATTATCTGAGAAAGAGTTTGAATGCCTTTCACAACTCCCGAGCGGGAGAAAAACACTCAAAACAAGATACTATTACCCGCACAATGGTCTGACTGCTGAGTTTGATGTTTTCCACGCTCCCTTGGAGGGCCTGGTTCTCATTGACTTTGAATTCAAAACCAAAGAGGAAAAAATCTCTTTTAATCCCCCGGATTTCTGCCTTGCAGAAGTAACTCAGGAAGAATTTGTTGCAGGCGGCATGCTCTGCGGCAAAAGCTATAAAGAAATTGAAGCCAAATTAAAGAAATTTGGGTATAAAAAATTGTTTCTGGATTAACTCACTGCACATAATTCGGGGTCTCTTCTCCATTGGAATGCAGGTTTAACTCCCATTCCTCTGCAACATGGCCCCCTATCTTGTTTTTCCACAATCCCATGAAACCAAAACCCATTTTAGTGTAAAGCTTTTTTGCCTTTTCATTGTCCTGCCGCACGAGCAGTGTAACACGCTTTATTTTCTTTTTTCTCAGAAAATCTATTGCAAACTCAAGCATTTTTTTCCCAAATCCCTTCCCCCGAAACTTTGGGGCAATAGTAAACCCGCTTATGCGCGCAGTCTGAAAATCAAGTTTTCTCAACTCAACAAAACCAATTATTTTCTTATCCTCGACTGCCTTAAACACGCGCTTGCTCTTGCTCTCGAGCTTTTCCAAGAATTTTTTCTCAGTAATTTTGCTGTAAGCAAACTCACGCTTAATCATTTTCACAATCTCTTTTGAATCAGAATCATACGCAGGAAGAATATCCATTAGAGTCACGCTCATTTTTTTCCGACAAATTCCTGTATTTCCTCAAAGCTTACTGAGCAGCCCGAGAATTTTGCTGCATACAATGCTGCTTCGAGTGCATCGCGCGTGTTTTCAATTTGCCCTGCAAGCGCGTTTGTTTCAAAAGCAAGCGCAATCAATTCAACACTCCTCAATACAATGGTTTCTGAAAACATTTCTCTGGCTTCCTTAAGCTTTTGCGTGTCTTCGCGTATTTTTTTGTGGTGGCGCCTTTCCATAAGCGAGCGTATTGAAAAAGGATTCTCAATTAGCATGCGCGCTGTCCGTTCATCAACAACAAGCACCTTTGAATTCAATTGCCTCAAGAGAGCCAGGGCCTCTAACTCTCCAGTTTGCATTATTCTTATTGGCTTGTTTTTGGCAAAAAACATGTTGTTGCAAATTTTATCCAATTCATGCCTCAAATCCTCCGACTCTGGATTAAGCGCTTCGACAACAATTTCCTGCTGTTCAACCAACTCATTCACGCGGACTGCATTCAATGCAAAACGCTTTATCTTTATTGGCTTTGAAACAACCTCCCGAAAAACAGTCGGGCTCACAAAAAAATCCAAACCAAGCTTTTTTCTCAGGTCTGCCAAGCATTTTATCAAACATGTTTGCGAGATTGAGATTAGGGAGGAAGCATCAAACACAATATTCATTTCACCACACCCTTTGCACTGACTTTGTTTCTCCTATTGCTTTCATGCATTCACTTCATTATTTTCTTGAATTTTTCAAGGCGCTTTGCAATTCCAATCTGTGGAAGTTTCTCTTCATGAATTACTGTGTTTGCAATGTATGACTGCAACTGCTTTTTGTCTGCGCCAGTAAGCTCTGCGGCCTGCCCCATGCTCAAGCCCAAAACATATGCGCGCGAAGCAAGTTTTATCTTCGCCTTGTCAAACAATCCCGTAAGAAAATAACCCAAATCAGAGTCAATGCCCTGAACGTCTTTTATTACTGCCTCGAGCTGTTTCTCAAGCCTCTTAAAATCCTTTTCCTCAGCCTCTTTCATTCCCTTTTCAAGATTCCTCAAAATAGAATTTCTTACGCTGTTCCAGTTTTTGTTGGTTACAATATGTTCTTTTGTCAAGAGCTTGTGAAGGCAATACGCAATTAACGAGATTTTTGCAAGGAGTTTGTTGTTGTCAAATCCAGCCAAATTCAAAATATGGTTTCCAAGCTTCTTTAATCTCACAATATCTGGCTTGGAAAAAGCATCCTTAACCTGGGCGACAAGTTCTTTTACATTGTTCATGCAGCCATCGCCTGCCCCTGTTGTTGCTCCTGGGCTTTCTCCATAAGCTCTTCAAAAACCTGTTTCAGTTTCCGTGTTTTCAGCATTTTCGCAATCTCTGCATTCGGAATTCCAAGCATTAGAGAAAGCTTTTTCAGGGCTTTTACCTGTTGGAGTGTTCTGTTTATGCCCTGTTCTCGAAGGGACTCCTTAAAACGTGCATTTGGAATGCGCATTGCAGCAGCAATGTCTGCAGCAGCCTTCAAATTTTTAGTGTTAATAACTCTCTTGTTGAGCTTCATCATTTTCTTCTGAACCTCAACAATGTAATTCAGGCTTCTCTTAGCTTTTTTGGGATTAAACCTCGCAGGCATTCAGGCACACGCATAAAAAGAGTCTTTAGAAGCATATAATACTATTGCTTGGGCTAATCCAAAAACCGTTATAACCCCCTTTTTTATAATAATTATATGTTTTTTTTTTAAAAGTAAAAAAAGATGATCCTATGGGCAAAACAAAGTTTCTTTTGGCAATCCTGCTACTGTTTTTTTCTGCCTTCACTTTTGCCCATGTATACAGCGATGTTCTCCCAGCGGGAAGCCAAACAATAACCCTAAAACAAAAACCTCAAAAAAATTAACAGTCCCGCCCATAACCATAAAAAAGAGAGTAATTAATAAAAATCAGCACTCACAGCCCCAAAGCAGTTTTATAAATAAGTATATTCTATTTAATTATGGTTTTCATGAAACAATTCTTGCTTATACTTGTTTTTGCTTTATTGTTTCCTCTCGCGTTTGCAGCAGTTTCCAGCCAGGATGCAGTAAATTATGTTGCAAATTCCACTGAATTTCTAATGGATAATGAGTATGCAGAAATATCCCCCAATGTAAAGATTGCGCATGAATCAAAGGCATACTGGGTTGTGGGAATAATAATGGACGGCTCTCCCACTGGTTTTATTCCAATAACAGATGATTCAATTTTAATTCCCGAATCAAAGATAACGCGCAAAGAGCTCATTGAAACAGCGTATTTTCTCAGGAGCTTTTCCCAAATAAAAAACTCTGCTGTCCAGCAGGAACAATGGGTTTTTACTACACTCAATTTTCGGCGCATGGAAGACCTTGCAATAAAACTCCAGAGCGAGATAAGCCTTGACCTCACTACAATAGAATCAGAAGTCAGCACAAACCCGGAAATTTTGGGTTTGATTAGCGCAATGAAATCTGATTTGGGGTTAATTCACCCAAAAACCAATGATTTGGCGCAGGATTTAGTTGACATAAGCTCTTTTGAAAACTCTTTCTCAAACAATCCAGACACTGCAACACTTGATGTGCTGAAAGAAAAGCTTGGCCAAGCGTTTTTGGATATTGAGGATTTGAACGAGAAAAAAATCCAGTATCTGATTGATGTAGAACAGTTGAAACAGGCCATTGCCCAGACAGGTCTGCCAATACAAACCAAACAGTCTCTTGCAGGGCTTGCAAGCGCTCCAGCTGAATTCGCTTACCTCTCTTCAATTTCCGCCTCTTCCACAAATCTTAGCGAGGCAATTTCACAGGCTTTTGACGATTCATTGGCACGCTCCCAGATTCTTGCAGACAACCTTGACACGCGCATCCGGCACAACAATGCGTATCAGATAATGTTTGGGCAGGACAATGAAATAATAGAAAAAACAAAGGAAAACAATCTCTCAAATTTGGTTAACCTTATTCTCTCGGAATCCTATGTCTGGGACTGGGAAAACCAGGAGGAAGTAGCCTTTCTGCGGGAGAACTGGAAGAAAGCCACGAGCTATTATGACAACGGAAACTATGAGACAGCAATGACATTTGCAGACAAATCAAAGAAAAATGCCCTCAGGGTTTATGAGGATGGCTTGAAAGAGCCGGAGCCAGTGATAAACATTGAACTCCTTGTAACATCTGCTGTAATAATTATTGTTGCCCTAATAATAATACACTTGATTCGCAGCAGGGGCAAGTTTGCAAGGCTATTTTCAGGGCAAGAGGAAGGCGAAAAATTTGAATTTGAAGATTAGCGCAATCCTCTTTCTTTTTGTTCTAACCTTTTCTACTGCAAACGCAGAAATTTTAGTGGGGCTTTCTCCAAAAGACCCTGCAAAGGATGTTCTGGTTTTATATCCTGAGGAAACAGGCGTGCTAAAGTTGAGTGTAAAAAATTCCGGCGCAGCAACAGAAGAGGTTTTTTTTCGCATAACAGGCACGCATTCAATTGGATTCATTAACCAGGGTTATGTGCAGGAACAGGTTGCAAGGCAGATTGTTCTCAAGCCAAACGAAGAGCGTTTTTTTGAAATAGAGGCCAAAGCAGTTTCCCCCGGTCCAGAGGAGCAGACAGTAACAGTTTATTCTGGATTGGAAGAGTACACACAGGCAACAAGCGCCCTTGTGAGAATTGCAGAGCCAAGCATTGAAATTGAAACAACAAACCCTGTGATAACCAAAAACTTTGGGAGTTTTACTGCAAAGGCTGCCAACAAAAGCAGTGAGGCAATCCAAAACTTGGAGTTCGATGTTATTCCACAGGCTGGTTTGGATTACACTCAGGGAGAATTCAGAATGGATTTTTTGGCTGCAGGTGAAAGCATTGAAAAAGAATTCGAGTTTTACATTGACTACAGGGTTTGGGAGGAAAAAAGCCTTTTTCTGCAGGCTTCTTTCAATGATTCAAACGGGTTTCACATAATGCACAGGCAGATTCCAGTTCAAGTGCCTGTGCAAACAGACTTTGTTTCCGCAGCAATAATTCTCCTCATAGTGCTTGTAATAGCCGTTATAATACTTGAAACCACTGGGAAAAGAAAGAATAAGGCTAAATAGAGATTTCCACTAAATCCTCGTCTTTTAACACGTAGTTCTTTGGGACGCGCTGCCCGGGAAACTTGGTGCTGCCCCATACTCTTGCATGCTTGAGGTTTTTTGCAAGTTCCTTGTGCAGGTACTTTGCAAGGTCTCCTATTGTTGAGCCCTTTTTTACTGCGAGAGGCTCTTTCAAATCTGCTTTTGCACCGGGTTTTTTTGTGTAAACAAGAATTTTTCCCAAAAGCTCAAAAATCTCCTGTTTGAGCTTTTCAATTCCATAGCTGTCCAACCCGTTCATTACCAATGCGGGCTTGTATACAATGCTCTCGTCAAGAACCTGTGCAACACTCTCAATTGTAGTGGGCTCTGAAAGCACTATTTCGACATTGAACATTCCCATGCTCTTGAAAAAACTTGTTAAATCCTCTGGCTTGCATTTCAAAAATTTTTTTCCTGCTATTGTTATTCCGGGAAACTTTGAACGGTGCACTAAAATCTTGGGTTTTTTCTGGTTAACCAAAATTTTTGCCTTTGCCATTTCCTTTTCAAGCAACTCCTGCTCTTTTTTGTTTTGCACCAACAAGACAATTGCATCTGCAGTCCTAATTACAGAAAGGATTTGTGTGCCCTGTGCAACTCCTTCTCCTGCCCCCTCTAATAAGCCGGGAAGCTCCACAAGCTGAATTTTTGCTCCCTTATAATCCATCATTGCAACCTCTGGCTTTTTTGTAGTAAAAGGATACGGAGCAATGCCAATTTCCGCGCCAGTTAACCTGTGAAGCAAAGTGCTTTTTCCTGAGTTCGGCATTCCAACAACAGCAATCTGGCCAATGCCCTCTTTTTTCACGCTAAGGCTCGGCGCGCTTCCGCGCTTTTTTTCCTGGGCCTTTTGTTTCTCCATATCCCTTCTCAATTTGGATATGCTTGAAGTTATCCATGCGATAAGGTTTTCACTGGATTTGTGTTTTGGGGCGTATTTAAGCATTTCCTGGAGGCAGAGAAGCCGCTCACTGTTTGAAGTCGCTTGGGCGTACTTTTCTTTTGCCCTAAAATATTCCGGGCCTGCATTAGTAGTCATTTTTTATTGCACTCCACAAATACCGTTTTCCGCTCCTCTGTTTGTATACTTTTCCTTCTTGTTCAAGCTTGTTCAGGTGGTCTAATATGACATCGGTTCCAACCCCTGCGTCAAACATTATGCTTGTTGTACTCATTCCGCCTGTGCCTGAACATAGTAGGTCTAATATTTTTTGTCTTGTTCTATTAAGCAATAAGTAGTGCCCTTTGTTTTTGTATTCCTTTGACCTTTGAATGTGGAACCGTATGCATTTGTCCTTAAATGGGTCTAATAAGGGGCCTGCTAGGGAGTATATTTCTTTCAGTCCATTCATGCTAAGCCTTAATTCGTATTGCGAGCTGGCTTTTATGCCAAGGGCTTTGCTATGACTGACATCCACTGTACTGAGTTTTTTGTTATGTGTCCACTTCCAGGTTTTGGCTATGCCAAGCATTGTATTCAGGAAGTCCTCATATTTTTCGCTCATGCACAGTGAGATTCTGCCCGCTTGTATGCCGCGGCATTCAAAATCCATACTTACTATAAAAGCACCCGCCGCAATTTTTTTGTCTGTTTTAAGTTCTGAGAAGAGATTCTTTTTCAAATCTATTGCTTTTGCTGAGTATTGTTTAAGATTTTCTATTCTTTCCGTTGCCGTGCTTAATGAGTATTTGTTTGGTATCGAACCGCAAGTTGAAATTATCTCATTAAGCCATACTGGAGTAAAATACACTACGTCTTGGCCCGATTTGTCCTTTTTAGGCAGATTAAAACTTTTGCCTACAAGTTTTAGGTGTTTTTTTCTTTCCCAATGTTGCGTGATTTTAAGAAACCTTTTCACTATTTCTTCATTTTTCATCTTAAGCCGCACGCTGTGGAAGCCCTTGCAAAAGTATTTTTTTGTTTTATACCTTTTTATTTCAATGTGCTTTGTTGGCTTGCTCATTTCTTCGATATATGCTATGGCACTCATCAGACAGTATGTTTCCCAATCAGTTTTCATTCGTTCGTAAATGCCGCCAGCCATTTTTTCACCTATTATTATGTATTGGAGTATTTTTTAATCCTTATGCCATTAGAACAATATGCGACTCAAAAAATAGGGCTGGTTTGGAAGGAATTCGCCTGCTCGAATTTTATGCGCGCCTTTTCAAAGTCGACAGTAACGTTTGCTGGCATAGAAACAGTTTATATTAAAAACAATTAAAAATCAAATATTCTCTGGTTGATTGCGTGCCAGCTGGAAAAAGAAAGCACTGGACTTCGTTGTTTCGGCAACAGAGGGTTGGAAAGAATGGCAAGCCAATAACAATCACAAAATTTAGGACAATGTGGCTTGAACCCAAAACAAAAGAACAACCAAAAACAAGCATGCGTGTATTGCATACTCCCAAAGACCCGCGCTTAAAAGATAAGAATGTAATGCCCTCTAAAAGATGGCTGCGCAGGTTTTGGATTGATGAATTGCCCCAAGTAATTTCTTTGCTTAAGGGGGACATTCGTTTGCTTGGCTTTAGGCCTGTGGTTTCTGAGGATTTTGAGAGGATGCCTAATTGGATGAAGGAGAAATATTCCAACTATGGCCCTGCTATTATACCGCTTTATGTTGCCCTTAAACGGCGCCCTGAGACAGAGGATGAGTGGCGCCAGGTGTATGATGCTTTTTTTGATGGCCTGGAGAAAAAGCCGCGTTACACGAATTTCAAGTATTTTGCCCGCTTTATGTGGAATGTTATGCAGGGCAGAGTTCATTAGTTTTCGCTTAAATCCCACAATTTTTGGAATTCTTCCTCAAATTCTCGCACTATTCCCGAATCTGAAATGAAAACAATGTTTTCGTTGTTCCTCTCATCCGCGTTCTCGCTGTAGTTAAAGCTTCCCGTGGAAACAGTTTTTCCGTCAAAAACAGCAAATTTGTGGTGCATTATTCCGTCGGAGTTTTTCATTAACCGAACTTTAACATTGTTTTCCAAAAGCATTTCATCATCGCTGTATTCAGAGCCTGCCTGTTGGGGCTCCATTAAAACCATTACTTCTACTCCTCTTTCCCCTGCGCTAATAAGCGCGTCTGCTATTTCATCGTGCGTTAAAGAGTATATTGCAATGTGAATGCTTTGTTCAGCAGAATTAATTTCTTTTATTAGCTGGTCTGCACAGTTTTCCTCTGGGCAGAAAAATGCTTTTGTGCTGCTTGTTTGCTCCGGCATTATTGTTGTTAACCCTGTTCCAATTAGCTCTTTTGGGTCATTGTCCTGAAAATAAATGAATGCAGCCAGTGCAATTACAATAATGAAAAGCACTATGCTAATTTTTCCCATTTTTAGGCCCTCCTGCATTGTTCAAGCAAGGGATTTGCACTGCAAATCGCCTGCCCAATGTTTTCCGCGTGAGTAACATACTTGCAGTTCACAAGCACTGTTGGAACTCCCCTTATGTCGTAAGAGTGTGCAGTTGTAATCATTTCCGGTTTTTCGTTTTCAATGGCTGTGAGGCATTGCGCAAAGTCTGTTTTGTCAATTGGAGTAAGGTCAAAAGCCTGTTTTAGCCTGTCTTCAGGAATAGGGAAGTGGAATGCGCTGCTGTTTTCACAGTTCTCGAGAGAATTGGCATCAAGAACATTTTGGTCTGGATTGCAATAGTAAGCGTAAACAACACTCCTGAATAGCTCGAGTTGCCCCTGCCTTTGCATGCAGATTGCATAGTTGGGGAAGGGAATTATTTGATCCCATGTAAAGAGCATTTGTCTTGAGTCAATTGGAAGGAAGTTATAATGCACTTCAATGTTTTCCCCAAAATCTTTTTCCACGCTGCTTATTGTGGCTGCGGCTTTTGCGCATGGCGCACAGTAGGGGTCGTCAAACAGGTCTACTCTTACAACATCTTCTGAGCCGCATGAATTCACATCCAAAAACATTTCAACGTGTGCCCTGTTGTCCAATTCAATTTCAGGGATAATGTAAATGTCTCCTTTCTTATAAATTTGTTCATACAAGGCATAGTCTTCGAGAACCTCTGTAAGCGGCTGCATCCCGCTTTTTGTATTTACTATTATGCTGTCACCAATGCTTTTCTCGTCAAGCAAAACCATTGGAACTCTTTTTATTCCAAAGGATTTGACTATTTTTTGCCCGTCTTCTGAATCAATGTCAACTCTTTCCATAAGAAATTCAATGTTATTTTGTGTCAGTAGAGTGAGGAATGAATTGTTGCTTTCACAATTCGGGCATTCTTTTGAAATAAGGACTATTACTTTTGGTATAACATCAGTCGAGACTGGTTCAGTGTCTGCGTTTTCAAAATCAAGCACAGACAACTGCATTGGCGTGTGCATTGAGAGTATGGCAAATACTCCTGCAACAATTATTACTGCGAATATTGCTGTGACAAAAGCAGGGTGGGCAACTATTTTTTTAAAATCGATTTTTTCTTTTTTATCCTTGTCCTTTTGCTCTTTTGCACCAACTTTTTTTTCCTCTTCCATTGTTTTTGCCTGTGTTGTTTTCGGATGTTCTTCCAAGGCTTTGCCTTTTGCCTGTTCCCGTGCATTGTTTGTGCCGGGCTGTTCTTTTGCCGTTGTTTCCACTGGCTGTTCCTGTTTTTTTTCCATTTTGTCTGGCTCATCCATAAAAAATCAGTTTTTTTTTTGTTAAATCCGGCTTTTGTAATTAATTATTAGTTTAGAATAGGTTTTAAATAGTTAATTTATTTCTTAGCGGAAACCATTGTATTCCAGTGTTGCTGTGAACCAGAGTTTTTCTCTCGCTAACCCTCCTTAAAAAACGCGCTTTTGGGGAAAGTTTTAAAAGCAGCTCCCAAGCCAATTGATATTGGTATCATGATTGTAACAGTTTTTTTGGGAGTATTGATTCTTGCATTGGTTTTAGGCAATGGCCTGCTTTTTTTCATTCCAAAGCACAGGGGTTTTTCAGGGCAAATTCCATTGCAGGGCTCAGGTATTTCAGAGGAAACAGCTTTTATTGACAACAGGAATCCCGAGATATCAAAGCTTGTAATGGATGAGCGCATAAGCCTTTTGAACAGGCGGCTTGAAAGAATAGAGCAAATTCTCCTTAGGCTTAATGGAAAGGAGTATTCGGGCAAAGTAAGCCCTGCTGTTGCAAGAAAGATTGTTGCTTTGGAAGACTATAAGCGCAATTCCCATATTGAGATTCAAGCGCTGAAAGAAAGAATGGACTCTTTTGACAGGCATCTGAACATTTCCTCAAAAAGAAGCTCGGGAAAGGAAGTTGATATTTCAGATGAGAGATTGCGCGACATGGTTTTCAATAAAGGTTAACCCTTGTTCTGCCATGTACTGCGTTTTTCTTTTCCGCTTTTTTCCCTTAATTCTTTTGCAATAACACTCGCAGCCCCGACCTGCGGAATATTATCATCTGCCTTTGGAATAAACTCTGCTTTTTCCACCCCTTTTATGCGCGAGCCGTCTACAATTACCCTAAATTTTTTTCCGGAGAACTTTTCTTTAAAATAAGCGATTATTTCATTAACTGCGCATGCAATGATTTGGTTCAGATTCTCTCCGCTGCTGCGGCGCTCGTCAATTTCGCGTGCAGAAACAGCAACAGTTTTTGCCCCCAGCGCGTTCTTTCTGACTAAGGAGGCTTTTTCGCCTATTGCGCGGGTTTTTTTGCTGTCGCGCAGCTCCCGCATTCTGTTTGTTTCTCCAAGCACGCCTGCAACAACTAATGCGCCAAAGTTTTCGCCGCGCCCTGTTTCGTCAATTCCAAGAATTAATTCTCCCGTGCCTGAAAAATTTTGCAGTATTTTTTTCTTTACGCTATCTGTATCTGTTCCCTGAATCAAAAGCTTGCCGGAAGAATAAAGCGTTACACTGCAACCTGAAATTTTTACTCGGAATTCCTCAAATTTGGTTTTGGTTTCCACTTCCCCAAATTTTTTGAGAAACTCTAAAACACGCGGCTTCTCCTTACCGGAAAAATTTAGCGTTGCCTGCATGCAAAAAACAACACATTACAAAGATTTAATTCTTTTGTTCCATTAGCAATTTATGAAACAATTCAAATTACACGCAGTTTCAAAAAAAGCGCGTGCGGGAACACTGAAAACAGCCCATGGGAAAATTCAAACGCCTTTTTTTATGCCTGTTGCAACAAAAGCCAGTGTAAAGCTTCTTTCCAATGAAGAGGTTGAAGGCACTGGAACGCAGTGCCTTATTTCAAATGCATTCATACTCTACCTTAAACCGGGTCTTGAGACAATAAAAAAACACAAAGGCCTCCGCAATTTCATGCAATGGAAGCACTCTCTCTTTACTGACTCGGGAGGCTTTCAGGTCTTGAGCCCAGATTTTTGCTTAAAGCTCTCCAATTCAGGAGTGCTGTTTCGCAATCCCTTTGACGGAAAGAAAATGTTATTCACGCCAGAACTTTCAATCAAAATTCAAAATTCTCTTGGAAGCGATGTTGCAATGTGCCTTGATGATGTTCCAATACACTCAAGCTCATTGCCGCGTTTAACGCAAGCTGTTAACAGGACAATTGACTGGGCTCAAAGATGCAAAAAAGCCCACAAAAACAAAAAACAATTATTGTTCTGCATAAATCAGGGAGGCACAGTCAGGGAGTTAAGGGAGAAAAGCATTTCTTCCCTGCTTGAAATTGGTTTTGATGGAATGGCTTTCGGGGGCCTCTGCATCGGCGAAACCAAAGAAAAAATGTTCAGGACAATTGGTGCTACAATTACAGAGTTGCCTGAAAGCATGCCGCGTTATCTAATGGGAGTAGGCTCTATAAGGGAATTAGTAGAGTCAATTGCATTGGGAATAGACTGCTTTGACTCCTGCTTTCCAACAAGAACAGCAAGGCACGGAAAGGCATTCTCCTCCAAGGGCAGCCTTAATATTGCAGCAGCAAAATTCAAAAATGATTTAAAGCCTCTTGATAAAGAGTGCAATTGCTTTGTGTGCAAAACACATTCAAGAGCCTATTTGCACCACTTGTTCAAAACAAAAGAAGAAAATGGAATGAAATACCTTTCCTACCACAATCTCTTTTTCCTCCAGAATTTAATGAAAAAAATCCGGGAAGACATTAAGGCAGGCAGTTTCAAACCAGAAAAATATGCCTAATGCCCTCCGAAAATCTAATATACTTCTATTGCCTAATTAATTCTATTATTTGAATTCTTGTTGGAGGTTAATTCATGATTTCTGGAAAGGAATTTTTTGCTTCACTACTTGTTTTAGTTATTTGTTTGGCCGGCTTTAGCTTTGCAGCCAACACAGGAATGGGAACACTTTTGTTTTCCCCTGACCCGCCGAATCCCGGGCACGCTTA